>CANQWJ010000046.1 GCA_947627525.1 uncultured Bacilli bacterium | reverse complement strand
GTACCTTAAACTCTTGTATTTACTTACCAAAATAGTCATTTCTTCTATTTTTGGATTTAACCGATACCTCCATGTCCTGGATCAATAACGATGTCATACTCGTATTTATGATCTTCTACTTTAAATGTCATAACATCATTATCATAAGAAAATGTAACTAATTTATCACCAACCTTAGCACGATTAAGTCTTTCCCCATAATCTAATTTATTTACTAAATCCATTTCTTTTTTATCGACAACTTTTACTTTGTAAGTACCATTTGCTAGACTAGATAACTTTATGTCACCACTATAATAGTACTTATCTTTAGTTTTCATTGCTGTTGTCGTACACTCACTACTCTTACATACTTTAATAGAATATTCACCACTACCATTTTTGACATAACCCTCAAGATGAATACCATTAGAAGTATAACTCATAGAAACAGTTGAATTACTAGTAGCATTTAAATCAACCTTCTTTTCAGCAACATCACCTTTTTCTTTAGCTGTTACTTTGGTAGCCACAATATTAGTTACAACTGGTCTATTTTTAATAATTACTTTTCTTGTTGCCTTAGCTTCGTTTCCCGAATCATCTTTAACACTATAAACTAATTTATAGGTACCAACTTTTTTAGAATTTACTTCACCAGTTATAACGACATGTGACGTTAAATCAACGCCACTATCATCTGTAACCGTAAATCCAGGTTCTTTATATTTTTCACCGACATACAAAGACATTTCTTGTTTACCTTTTAAGGTAATAATAGGTACATTTTTATCAACTACTTTAACAGTACGATAAATACTATGATTTAAATCACTATCAATATCAGCTGTATATTTTACTAAATAAGTTCCTGGAACTGAAAAGTCAATATTACCTTCTGGTTTTAGAGGATATTCCTTACCATTATAATAAGCAACACCACCATCATCAGTATATTTACCATTGATTGTTACTTCAACAAAAGAATTACCAGATAACTTTAATTCTAATGAAGATGTACTCTTTTCTTTATTTAAAGCCATTAAATTATAAACATTAAAACCTAACCATCCACCACTAATAGTAATCATTATAAATAAAAATATATAAATAATCTTCTTAATCATAATAATCCCTCTATCAATTATTAATTATAACATCAATTAATCTTCTTTTCTTAGATAAATAAAGGAAATATGTCAAAAAAAGACAAATTATAACTTAAAATTACATTTGTCTTTATATCAGTAAACCTAATCGCTCTGTTTCTAAATTACTCATCACTATATACTTCTTCAATTAGTTTAAAAGCACTCCAGGCCTTTGGCCAACCACTATAAAAAGCTAAATGCGTTACTATTTCAACGGCTTCTTCTTTCGTAATTCCATGTTTCTTTCCCATTACAAAATGTGATTGTAATTGGGGATATAGTCCTTGAGCCATCAAAGCAGCAATTGTAATCATACTACGATCTCTTAAAGATAATTTATCTTCTCGTGACCATACTTCACCAAACAAAACATCATCATTTAATTCCGCAAATTTAGGAGCTAATGTTCCTAAATTATCACGACCAGCAGTTTGTTTTATCATTTTTCTTCCTCCTTAATATCAATTATTGTATATTCCGAATGTTCTTGTGTTCTAATTGGATAACCCCAACCAGCCATACCACTAGATACAACTGCGTCCATTCCCTTAATGTTTTGATGTCCATACGCCAAATCAGCTGTATGTAATAAATTTATAAAAAACTTAATTGGAAAAACTTGTCCACCATGGGTATGACCTGACAAAATTAAATCAACCCCACTATCGACATTTTCTTGATATTCAATTGGTTGATGATCAACCATTATGACATAATTGGAACTTTCAACATCAACATCACCCAATATTTCTTTAACACTCTTTCTCTTACCATAACTATTGTCCATTCTTCCTGCGATAACAATGTTTTCTGTTACTGAAAAACTTTGTTCATCCAATATTTTTATATTGTTCTCCATAATTGTTGCATCAAGTTCTTCTTTTGTAAAATCAACCCTATTACTATATCGTTGTTCATCGTGATTACCATAGACATAATAGATACCATATTTATTTTCTATTGAACCTAAGCCTTTAAAAACTTCTTCCATTTCCTTCTTAGTGGTACTCTCATCAACAATATCACCACCTAAGACGACAATGTCAGCTTTTACTTCATTCATTTTTTTAGTATACGCATCTAATTTATCCTTTTTAAAAATAGTTCCATAATGCGTATCCGTAATCAATAAAACTCTAATATCTTCCCCAATTTCTTTATCCGTATAAATAGTATATTTAGTTTCAATTACATTTCTAATATTAAAGTATCCATAACCCAAAACTAATCCCGTTAAAATTAAAGGAATTATACTAGTCTTATATATTTTTATAAAAAGACCATTTTTAGGAACCTTAATCTTTTTAATCAACCAAACTAATAGATCAATTATTAAAGATATCAAAATAAAATGAACTAAAAAGATACCAATAATACTAAATAAATTAATGGTAAGTATTCCTAAAAGAATCGCCAAAAAACTAATTAAGTATTGCTTTAACTTAGTATTTTTCCCTTTAAACAAAGAAAATAATCTCTTTAAGAGACAACGATAATAATAGATGAAACCTACTCCCAATAAAACTATTAAAAATATTCCACCAACGATCATTTAATCACCCCATTATTTATCTTTATAAAAAACATCAATTTTATAATTTAAACGTTCATAAGCTTCCTGCATCTTTTCAATCTTTTTCTTTAAATTTTCTCTTTCACGTTTTAATAGTTCTTTACGTTCTTTTTCGGTTTTCTTTCCTTCCGCAAACAAATCAATATACTCTTTTAGTACTTCAATTGATAACCCCGCACTACGCATACATTTTACAAACTCAATTCTTTTTAAATCATCTTCGGTATAATCACGAATACCACTCTTATTCTTTTTAACGGGACCAATTAATCCCACTTTTTCATAATATCTTAAAGTATCATTAGTTAAATCATATTTTTCACTAACTTCTTTTATCGTCATATTTTCACCTTCTAATTCTTAATTATTATATAACTTAGAGTTGACTTTAAGTCAATATAAAACATCGTAATAAATATTGAAAAATGCCCTATTAATTGTTAAAATTATTTTAGTGGAGTTGATTGACATATGATTAAAATTAAAGATATATATTGGGAAAGAGTTAACTTACATTTAGTCTTAGACACAAATCTTTCTAGTTATAACATTTATCTTGCCTCAAAAGAAAAAATGTTAAAACTAAATTCTGATAATAATGAAATTGTCATTAATATTACAAATACTCCTGAAGGTGAAATGTTTGATGCTGGAAAATGGCAACTAATAATTGATAAAAAAGAAACTGATCATAAAAAATATTTAAAGGATATAGAAAACGAAACATTTATTAATAATGTTACAGTTGATGATTCAGTCTTTAAAATATTAGATGATAAATCGCGTATTTTTAGATATCGTGGTGGGGTTTATGCTTATACGGTATATTTCACTGTTAATAATAATTTATTCTTCTATATTCATACACGTTTTATGGTAGAAAATAGAAAATGGAAAAAGTTCTTTCGTTTTAGTGAAACAGGAATTTTCTATAAGAAAATAATTATCTTTTTTAAAAAAGGTTATTTATTTTTCATAAACTTCTACTATAAAGTAATGCGTTTTATTCTTCGTCTTTTCAAGTTCAGTCACAAGAAGAATGTCTTATTCTTAACAGAGAATAGTGATGCCTTAAATGGTAACTTAAAAGTTCTATACGATAGTATTACTGATGATGAATGTAACAAATACTATTATACGAGCGATAAATATTCATATAAAAACAATAAATTTTATAAAAAACCTCTTAGATATTTACATGAAATAAACTTAATTGCGAAAAGTGATGTCATCTTTGTTGATAATTATACGCCAAAATTAACCCATATAAATCTTTCTAAAAAATGTCGTTTAGTCCAATTATGGCATGCGGGTATTGGTTTTAAGTCCGTTGGATATGCCCGTTTTGGAATTGAAGGTTCACCACATCCATATCGTTCTTGTCATAGAAGATATACGGATGCCATTGTAGATCAAGAAATTTTAATTGATATCTACAATGAAGTCTTTGGTAATCGACGCGAAATCTTTAAAAGCACTGGTATTCCTAGATTAGATGGATATTTAGACAAAGATAGAATTAAGAAAACAACCGAAAAATTATTTAAGAAAAACCCACAAATGAAGACTAAGAAAGTAATTTTATTTTCACCAACTTATCGTGGAAGTAATAGCGAGAATGCTTTCTATGATTATTCCTTAATTGATTTAAAAACGATTTATGATTTCTGTAAGAAAAATAATTTTATCTTCATCGTTAAAATGCATCCATTTATTAAAGAAAGTATTTCTATTCCTGAAGAATACGCTAATCTCATCTATGACTATTCCAATACTGATATCAATGATTTAATCTATGTAACAGATATTATGATAACTGACTATTCATCTTGTGCATACGAATACTCCCTATTTGATCGACCATTAATCTTTTATCGCTTTGACAAAGAATTATATGAATATCTTCGACCAATGCACTCTGTTAAAGCCTTTACAAGCAAACAAAGTGAAGTTAAAACGTTTGATGAGCTTATGAAAGTTTTAGAAGAAAATAAAAATGTTAAAATAAATGATCGTTTTAAGCATATAAAGAAACAAGATAATAAGAATGCTTGTGAAGAAATAAAAAAATTATACATTACAGGTGATTAAAGTGATTAAGATAATTCTTAGAATAATGAATTTTATATTGAACATAATTTACTTCTTTTTAAAATTATTACCTGTTCAAAATAAAATTGTTATGATTAGTCGACAATCAAATAAAATAGGAGCAGATTTTAAACTTCTTGGAGAAAAATTAGAAAAGAATCATAAAGTTGTCTATTTGTGTAAGACTTTAGATGGTGGTGTAAAGTCAACAATAAAAGCCCGTATTTCTTATGGACTTAATATGTTTAAGCAAATGTATCATCTTGCGACTTCTAAAGTTTGTCTTTTAGATTCTTATTGTCCGACAGTTAGTATTTTAAAGCATAAAAAGGAATTGACAATCATTCAAATGTGGCATTCGGTTGGAACATTAAAACGTTTTGGTTATACTTCTCTTGATAAAAAAGAAGGAAGTTATAGCGATATCGCTAAAATAATGAAGATGCATCGTAACTATGATGTTGTCTATGCTTCTAGTTCTGCTTATAAAGAACATTTAGCTGAAGGATTTAATTGTCCAATTGAAAAAATTAAGACGATGACTCTTCCTAGAATTGATTTATTAAATGATAAAAAATATGAAAAAAAGACTAGAGATAAAATCTTTACTAAATATCCAATTCTTGCGAAGAAAAAAAATATTGTTTATGCTCCTACATTTAGAAAAGATGAATCAAAATTTAATGAGCATTTAAATACTTTAGTGGAACATTTCAATTTTAAAAAATATAACTTAATTTTGAAATTACATCCTCTATCAAAAGTTAAAGTTAAAAATGACAAAGTTATCATTGATAAGAACTTTTCTACTTTTGATATGCTTTTTATAGCTGATAAATTAATCAGTGATTATTCTTGTGTCATTTATGAAGCAGGAGTTAGAAATATTCCTTTGTACTTCTACAACTATGATATCGATAGTTATATAGATGCTCGTGGTATAGCAATTGATTATGATGAATTGCCTGGTTATCACGAAAAAGATCCTCAAAAATTAAATGAAGATTTTAATAAAAAATATGATAGTATTTACCTAAAAAAATTTATAAAGAAATATGTTGAAAATACTAATAAATGTACTGATAAAATGGTAAATGACATTGAAAAATATATGAAATAGTAGAGGTGGTTTTGTGAAATTTAGTTTTGTTATTTTACTAGACAATAATAAAAAAGATGAATTTATGACCAAATTGCATCAAACAAATATTTTAGAAAAAACGCAATTCATATTAATAGGAAGTGAAGAGAATAAAAAGAATTATCCTTCTTACACTTATATAGTTGATGATTTAACTAATTATAGTCGTGCTTTTAATAAGGCTATTCCATATATTGATGGTGATTACGTCAACTTTAGTTTTGCTAGTTCTTATATGAAAGAAACAGCATACGAGAAGTTATTAGATGTATTAAAAAATAAAAGAAATGAACGTATCTTTAATTTTGAAATCTTTACTGGATCAAAAAAGAGATTTGTTTTAAATTCGGAACATCTTTCTACAATGGCTAGATATAATAAATTTAGTCTAGTAATTGATGCTTTTTTCCTATCTAAAATTATGATTAAAGAAAAGATGTTTGATGAAAGTTTAGGTAATTTTGGACCAGCCGATTACTTAATAAAAACACTTGATGACGAAAAGCATTATTATCATTTTTATACTGATTACCTATACTATAAAGCAACAACAATTACTGACTACAAATGCAAAGAAAATATCGAAAAAGCTTGGTATCAAGATTTCATTGAAAACTATGTTTTAAAACTATTAAAAGAACGTGATTCTTATTTCATCAAAATAATTAGTTATTACTTAATATTAATTCGTTTTTGTGCAAATGCCAATACTAATAATAAAAAAGTCCTAAATGAAAAAGAACTAAAAAATTTCTTAGATTTAGTAGAAAAGTGTTTAGAATACATTCCTGAAGAAGTCATTTGGAGTCTAAATCTTGATGATATTCCTAAATACTACAATGAAATAATGGTAAGTATTAAAAATAAAAACTATTATAAAGATCTAAAGAAAAAACATTTAATTCTCAATCGTGCTGAACGACAAAATATCACTGTTGATGCTGTTAATAATCATCAAAATTATTTACAATTTGATTGTCGTTATAATGGATTAAATTATTTAGATAAAGATATTAGAATTATTGTTAAAATAGATGACAAAAAAGTTGAAACATTTGAAAATAAAATTTATTCTAGTACTTATTTCTTTGGTAAATTTTATACTCGCAAATATACTTTCCATTTTAATGTTTTAAAAGATGATATAAAGGATAAATCAGCTCTTACTTTTTATATAACTGATGGAAAAGATGAAGTACCACTCATTGTTAACTTTAATCCCGAAAAACCACAATCAAGACTTACTGATAAATTTAAAAATGCTTATTGGCAATATGATAAAGGTCAAGTAATGACTAGATCTATTTACGCAGTTAACTTCCAAAAGATGGGATATTTTAAAAGAGTTATACGTGAATTTAAATTATATAAAGATTTTTATAATAATATGGGTCGTTTTGCAATTAAATTAAGAATATTGTATCACTTAACAAGACCTTTCTATAAACATAAACGCATTTGGATTACATCGGATAAGTTATATAAAGCTGGTGATAACGGTGAATATTTTTACCAATATTGTAAAACTCGTAAAGAAGATAAAGTTCGCTGTTATTACATAATTAGTAAAGATTCTTACGATTATAAGCATCGTTTACATAAAGATAAAAATATCTTAAAATTTTCTAGTCTTAAAAACTATTTAACTGTTTTAAATAGTGAAGCTGTTTTTGCTACACATTCTATTGCTACTGACTATGTTGCCTTTAATAATGGAAAAGAAAAATATTTTAGAGATTTAATAAATTTTGATGTATTCCATTTACAACATGGATTATGTGTTGATGATTTTGCGCATTCTGTCAATAGAGTTATAGCTAATGTTAAATTAATGTTTTGTTGTAGTAATATTGAAATGCACAATTTAAATGAAGATAAATATGATTATCGCGAATATAATGCTGTTAAAGGAACTGGGGCAGCAAGATTTGATGGTTTGAAGAATAATGACCAAAAACAAATTTTAATAACACCAACTTGGCGTAAAAGTGTTTCTGTTCCTAACAACCACTTAGGAAATACTAGACCATATAATAAAGAATTTAAAAACTCAACTTATTTTAAAATTTTTAATTCTTTAATTAATGATCAAAGATTAATTGAAAATGCTAAAAAATATGGTTATAAAATAATTTATCTAGTTCATCCTACTCTAACAGCGCAAGCTAAAGATTTTAAAGGCAATGAAGTTGTTCAAGTATGTAAGACAACTGAAGAACAGAGCTATGAAAAATTATTAACAGAATCTAGTCTAATGGTTACGGATTATTCTGGCGTAATGTATGACTTTGCTTATATGCGTAAGCCAATCATATACTATCATCCTGATGAATTACCACCACATTATGAAGAAGATGGTATGGATTATGAAAAAGAAGGATTTGGACCAGTTATTAAGAAAAGTGATAAACTAGTTGATGAGTTAATAAATAGTATGAAAAACAACTGTAAAAACGATAAAAAATATATTGAAAGAGCCAATTCTTTCTTCTTACATGATGATTATAATAATTGTCAAAGAATATATGATGAAGTTATAAAATACTTCAAAGAGAAAGAATAATAAAGGTTCTTTTTCTTTAAAAGGGCTGTTGTGTAGTTGTAAATGATGTGAGACCAAAAAAATAAAAAAATTAAAATGATATGATATAGTAAAAATGTTAATTG
>CANQWJ010000045.1 GCA_947627525.1 uncultured Bacilli bacterium | reverse complement strand
TATCTTCACCAATATTAATTTTATTAACACTAACACCATTATCTTCTGGTTCAATAGTAGCCTTAAATTTTAGTTCAACTTCAGATTTTTTATTTGCGTAGTAAGTATCACCATTTACATTAGATAAAGTAATATTATAAATCGTTAACTCATGGGTAAATAGCGTTTCATCAAAACTATTAACATCATCATCTTTTTCTTCATCCAAATCATAAGTAGTCTCTATCTTGACATCATATTTTGATCCTTTATCTAATTCAATATCATCATAAACAAATTTACTATTGCCTAGTTCTAACTCTTTTGAATAAACAACTGTATCAGTACCTTTTTTAGTAATAATTAATTTTGCCTCATTTAAAGCATTATCATCATCGTTTAAAGCAAAAGTAATACGTTTATCTTTTTCGTGATATAAAAAGTTTTCAAAACTAGGTATGTCCTTGAGTACTTCATATATCAATTCATAATTACATAATACTGTATGACCATCATCTAATGTAACAGAACTAATGATATGACGTTTTTCACCACTATTATCAGAACCAGGCATATCAATGGCATAATGATCATCAACATATCTAACTTCTCTTTCTTCACCATCAATTATGACACTTGATATCATTTGTGTCATATGTTCAGGTTTAACACTAGCTTCAAATTTAAATGTAAATGCTTCACCTTTTTGATAATATGACTTTATTGATTCTTGTTTAGCGGTTATTTGAACACCACCATTTGTGAAGGACTTCAAATAAACATTCTTATTTTCATAATAATTACTATTAGAATCTAATTTATTAGTATCTAAATCATAATTACCAGTAATTAATATTGTATATTCTTGACCCAATTCTAATTTAACATCAAGTGAAACATTTTTAGTACTTTCCTTTATTTCTTTTTCATATACTACTTCCATTGTTTCAAAATCATCAGGTAACTTAATATCAGAATCGATATCATCAGGATCAACATCATCAGGGATTTCAACTCCAGGATCTTTTTCAACAAGATCACTCGAAGAAATATATCCTTTTACTATTTTTACATATGATTCTTTTAAAGCATTATCTTGATCTTTAATAACATAATTTAGTTTTCCATCTTCATAAATTAAACTTTCAATTTTAGGAACATCTTTTAAAACATCAACCGTAAAAGTTAAATCTTTGTTATCTATTTCTCTTCCATTCGTTAAAACAACTTTAGTAATTATATATTCCTTAATTCCTGATGTATTAGGAACTTTAACAGTAAGTGAATAAACATTATCATCAAGACTTACTTTAACTTTTTTACCATCGAGATAAACTTCTTTTATTTGAAGATCGTTATCAGGATTTATCTTAGCTGTAAATTGTAGTTCGATACTCTCATTTTTATTTGGATATTTTTTAAACTTATCTTGAGTTAAGTTAACCGTATATTTAGTTTTAGTAGTTTCTTCTACTCTTTGCGCCGTATCCGTTATAGTGATTTTACCATCACCATTGACATCATATTTCTTTTTATCTACTTTTGTTTTATTTGTCTTATCTTTATCATTTTCATCTTTTGTTGTTTTATCATCTTTATCATTTTGAATATCAATTAAATATTCATTTATCTTTTTAGCATCTTCATAATCTTTCTTACCATCATCATTGACATCACCCTTACCACCTTGAAGGAGCATTAAAACAATAGTAATTAATAAAGCGATTAATAATGCGATACTTAAATACTTATTTATTTTATTCTTTTTCATCTTTTTACTAAATTTCATTTTTTCACTAAGACGAGTATTAACAAAAATAATACCAACAAGTAAAAGACCCATAACAACTAAACCAATAATGATAAATGGTTTAAATGTTTGAACACTTTTTTCATTTTCGACAACATCTTCTTTAGGAGCATAAGTAGAAGCATTAGTTGTCGTTCCTTTAATAGTTAAATCTTTACTGACATCATCAAAAGAAATATCTTTTTCCCCATCAGAAGCAACGGAATTATGTAAAGATATTTTAGTCTTTCCCACAACCGGATTTTCTTTGACAAATAATTTTATTACCAATAAATGATCATTTACTACTCCTG
Source organism: uncultured Bacilli bacterium (assembly GCA_947627525.1). Lineage (GTDB taxonomy): Bacteria > Bacillota_I > Bacilli_A > RF39 > UBA660 > RUG11788. The sequence goes on along the minus strand of CANQWJ010000045.1, from coordinate 6,609 downwards.
ATTTATTTATCAAAGCAAACTTATTGTTATCTTTATTGTAAACAATATCAGACCATTCACCTTGTTCTTTAAAGTTTTGAACTTCTGGTATTTCAAAAACATTCTCATCAAAACTAATACCTGTCGTAAAGGCATATAGAGAATCATCATGTTTTAAATCAATAGTTATAGTCAAAGTTTCCCCTTTCTTTAACTCTGTTTTATCAACATTTAATGTTAAATTTTCCAAAGCATTTACACGCATTGGTAAAACCATTAATAAAAATAATATTACTAAATACTTAATTGTTTTTTTCATACTACTCAACTCCATACTTTTATTATATAATAGTGATTCTAATAAGTCAGCACTTCTTTACACTTTTTCACTCTTATTATATTTAAAAATAATATAAATTGCACTACTTATTTACCATATTCTTAATAAATTATAATAATTAAAAAGAAAAAGCCTTTATCAATAAAGACTTTCTAACAATAAATGGTGTCCCATGAGAGATTCGAACCCCCGACACACGCCTTAGAAGGGCGTTGCTCTATCCAGCTGAGCTAATGGGACATATAACTCAGATACATCTAGAATTATACAATAGAAACGTTAATTATTCAATATTTTTCAAATCTTTTTTCAAAATTTCTTTACCATTTATTTGTAATACGACACGATTTACTTCAAAATTACTAAAAATAGTATTAATAACTGGATAAGCTACTTCTTCTTTAATGCCATCACTATTTAAGAAAATACTATTATTAAAATTAAGAGTCATCTCATCAGTTGAAATGTCATAATTGATTAGTTCCAATTTTTCACTAGCAATACTTATCAAATTAGGTTGATAGATATAACTACTTGATAAATCTTCAATAATAATATTTATTTTATCTTCACTAGAATTTATATATTTAGTAATTGGTACATAGTAAGTATTATCATCAATATTCTCAGAATAATAAATGACATATTTAACAATATTACCCGTATTATTTATATCATAATGCTTATTAATTCCAAAATCTTTAGTAATGATATAAGGAACATCAAAATCAACTAATTCACTTATATTAGTTCCATCGACATAAATCCCTACGCCATTAATTTCTTTAACATTTAATAACGTAAAACTAATAGCTTCAATAAGACGCATCAAACTTTTATCATCAAGTTTTAACATTTCTTTGGAAAAGTTTAAGTCAACTAAATGCTCATCTATTTTAACATCTAATAATTGTACTTCACTTGGCATGACACTATTTAAGCCATTAGGAATAATTTCTTCACTAGCATCACTCAAATTCTTAATCAAAGATTTGACTTGATCCATCAAATTACCATCATCAATAACCGAAATAGTCGATTCAACTAAAAGACCATTATCATCTAAAAGATAGATAACGCTATTAGTTAAATCGACATACTTAACAGATGTTTTTATTTTGTTATTATTCATTTCGATAACTCCTGGCATTAAATAGATTAATAATATAATTACAATTATTGAAGAAGTTATAAACATTTTTTTAAAGATTTTTTTAGTAAGCATAATATTCACCTATAAAATACTATGCACAAAACTGATTTTTATTCTATAAAGAAAGTTCATTCAACTTTAAAAGTTCAACAACAGCTCCAGCACGACCTTTGACACCTAACTTTTGCATAGTATTAGAAATATGATTACGAACTGTTTTTTCACTTATGTTTAAAGCATCAGCAATTTCTTTAGTACTTTTATTTAATATTAATAATTCAAATACTTCTCGTTCACGAAGTGTTAATATCTTTTTTATAAAAATTACCCTCTTTCATATATATAAAATCTCATAGTATTTTATGATTAATTACATATATGTTGAGGGTAATTACCTAACTTTCAAATTTTATTGTTATGTATTTATTAGTATCAAATTCTTCTTGAATAGAGCGCATGATATTATTAGCTAAACTATTATTGTGCTCTGTTTTTGAACAAGTAGATGTTATGGTATCATTGTTTATTTGAACACAACAATCTAACTTATAATTTTTCTTAATTTTTTCTTCTAAAGAATCTTCTAATGTAGCATTTTCTTTTAAAGATTTTATTTTTTCCAGAGCTTCATTCTTTTGTTCACTAGTACTTTCAGCATTTGTTAAAACTTGTTGATAATCTTTTTCTAAAGCAAGACGATCTTCTTCTTTGGTAATTCTTAGAGCTTGGATTATTTCAGAATCCTTAACGACAACAGAGACAACTTCATCTTTTTCTGCATCTTCATAATTACCATTAACTGTCAACAACAAATCATTGGGCATTGTTACATAATAAACACTTAAAACAAGTATTAAACTGAACAACGTGATAAACCATAAATTCTGCTTATTCATATTTCCACCTCAATAAATAATATTAGAGATAGAAAAATATATGCTAAAAAGTTTAATATTATTTTTCTAACATTGATACCGTTTTCATGATGGCAAGTTTTCCATAAGGATATAAGAGACTTCCTTGTTGGTAAGCAATGTATGGTGGGCGAAGTGGTCCATCACAAGAAAGCTCGATGGATGAACCTTGGGTGAATGCTCCCGCAGCCATTATTACTTGATCACTATATCCTGGCATATCATCAGGTATTGGTTTCGCATTACTATCAACCGGTGATGATGCTTGAATTCCCTGACAATATTTTATTAACATATCGCGGTCATTAAAAATAATATTTTGCACGATATCAACACGCTCATCATTCCATTTTGGTTCAACGCTATATCCTAACTTTTCTAAAACAGCACTCGTTAAAACAGCCGTTTTTAAACTACTAGCGACAACGCTTGGTGCGAAATATAGTCCCTCTAAAAAACTTTTATTTACTCCAAGAGATGGTCCAACTTCCCTTCCTTCGCCAGGAAGTGTTAGTCTCTCGGCAACCAACTCAATTAAATCTTTACGACCAGCTACATAAGCACCATTAGGAGCAATTCCACCCCCAAGATTTTTGATTAGTGAACCGACCATGATATCAGCTCCAACTTCAGTTGGCTCTTTTAAAGTTACCATTTCACAATAACAATTATCAACCATGACAATGACATCTTTATCAATCTTTTTAATGAAAGAAATAACTTTAGATACTTTATCAATACTGATACTTTTACGAGTTGAATATCCTTTTGATCTTTGAATTTCAATAACTTTAATCTTTTTACTTTTCAAACATTTTTCGATTTTTGAATAATCAAAATCATCTTGAACTAAATCAATTTGTTCATAATTAATACCAAATGCTTTTAAGGAACTAGGGTTTTCTTTAATACCAATAACTTCGGAAAGCGTATCATATGGTTGACCACTAATACTAAGCAAAGTATCTCCTGGTCTTAAAAGAGCAAATAAAGTGACATTTAAAGCATGCGAACCGGAAATGAATTGATTACGCACTAACGCATCTTCACTACCTAAGACAGACGCAAAAATCTTTTCACAGACATCACGACCAATATCGTTATAACCGTATCCTGTCGTCGTCGCAAAATGTACTTCTGATAATTCATAATCTTGAAAAGCTTTAATTACTTTTAAACTGTTTTGAAGACTTATATCATCAATCTTTTTAAAGATTTCTTTTACTTCTTCTTCACAAGTATTGACTAATTCATACATATCTTTTTTAATTCCAAATTCTTCAAACATTTTCATTTCCCCCATCAACAACAATTATTTCACCATTTATGTAACTAGCATCATGCCCAGCAAGGAAAAGAACAACTTTCGCTATTTCTTCTGGTTCAGCAAATCTCTTTAAACAAATTTTTTCACTTTCGCTTTTGACAAATTGACCTTGTAGTTCTTCATCTAACTCTTTATTTTTTTCCGTTAAAACCCAGCCCGGAGCAACGGCATTAACGTTTACAAAAGGAGCAAAAACTTGCGCCATACTCTTAGTTAAAATATTAATACCAGCTTTACTCGTATCATACTCTAATGTTTCAGGACTATATTTATTAATACTATTATTAGATGAAATGTTGATAATTCTTCCCTTTTTTCTTTCCATCATATGTTTTCCAACCATTTGACTAACTAAAAAAGTACCAATTAAATTAGTTTCTAAAACTTTTGTAAAACTATCTTTACTCTTAGCAAAAAAATCACTATTAACTTCAATAGCGGCATTATTGACTAAAACATCGATATGACCAAAATGTTCAATAATCTCAGAAACCATTTTTTTAACTTCATCACTATTAGAGACGTCAGCTTGTATTACCTTAATAGAACAATCATATTTAGTTTCTAGTTCACTTTTTAAGTTTTCTGCTTCTTCTTTAGAATTATTATAATTAATGATGACATTATACCCTTTTTTACAAAATTCTATAACACAACTTTTTCCAATACCACGACTACTACCAGTCACTAAAACAACTTCTTTTTCCATATTAAACCTCAACAAAAAAGAGCTTTACGCTCTTGAAGAATACTTACCATCAGCACTAGTTACTAAAATAGTTTCACCTTCGTTAATGAACAAAGGAACTTTAACAACTAACCCATTTTCAAGAGTTGCATCTTTCATAGCACTACTAGTCGTATTACCTTTTACTGCTGGCTCTGTATGTGTTACAACATATTCAATCTTATCAGGAAGAACTAATCCTATGACATCACCTTCGTACATTGTAATGAATACGGAAATATTTTCCTTTAAGAATTTAACATCATCACCAATAGAATCTTTATTTAATTCAATTTGTTCATAAGTTTGCATATTCATAAAGTAATATGTATCACCTTGTGAATATAAGTATTGCATTTCTCTTCTCTCAATTCGTGCAGCTTCTACTTTAACTCCAGCATTAAAAGTTGTTTCGATTGTTGTTCCATTCTTAATATTTTTTAATTTAGCACGAACAAAAGCAGAACCTTTTCCTGGTTTAACGTGTTGAAAATCAATAACAGTATAAATATTATTATCAATCTTGATTGTTAAACCATTTTTGAAATCATTAACATTTATCATAAAATGCTCCTTTCTCGGTCTTGTCTTTATTAATATTTATTATTTTTTTTCTTTATGAACCGTATGTTTTTGACATCTAGGGCAATATTTTTTTAATTCTAAACGATCTGTCGTATTTTTTACATTTTTTTCTACACGATAGTTTTCTTCATTACATTCAGTACAAACTAAAGTTTTATATTGTCTATTACCAACTTTTGCCATAATATCCCTCCTCGCTTTTTCTATTGGTATTATATCAAATAAATGGGCATTTGCCAAAGGTTTTTTTTAATTTAAGAGATTTTAAAGAATTTTTCACTAATTCGGCGTGCTATTCGCTTATTAGCGTAACTCCTAGAAGACGATGGACTATCGACATAAACAATGTTAGGAGAGACAACCGCAATCGTCATTTTTGGCTTGTCAAATGGTGCATAACCGACAAAAGTATTAGTAAGTGTTGCGGTATCAATTACGCCATCTTTATTAGTGTCCATAAATGACTGACTAGTTCCTGTTTTCCCAGCTGGTTCTTTAATTGAACCCATATAATTTTTACCTAAGCCATAACTCATAACACCTCTAAAGCCTTTCTGAATTCGTTTTAAATATTTAGAAGGAAGGGATAACTCATTTAAGATTTTTGGTTCTACTTTTACTAACTCATCGTTATTGTAATAAGATTTTAAAAGATGCGGTTCTAGTCTTTTACCATTAGAAGCTATTGTCGTTACATACTGTGATAATTGAAGAATGGTATAAGTATCATATTGGCCAATGGTATAATTCAATAAAAGGTCACTGGAATAGTCTTCTCCAACCATTCCCGCACTTTCAAAAGGCAAATCAATTCCTGTTTTAACACCTAGACCATATTCTTGAAACATAGAGCGATATGTCTTAAAGACATCTTTTTTAACACTAAACTTTTTATTGTAACTATAATTAAAACCAGCTACTTTAAATGCTGTTTTAAATTGATAAATATTCGAAGAATACGCTAAAGCATCTAAATCATTAATACGTCCTAATTTACTCCAAGAACACTTTTTAGGTTTAGAATAAATCTTTATGCAATCATCATACATGTATTCACCAATTTTAATCGCACCTTCTTTATAGCCAACGGACATCGAAGCACCTTTAACAACACTACCAACAGTAAAAGTATCTGTCGCAATGTTATGCGTGTAATCGTATACTTTATAACCTTTTTTATCTTTTACGATTTGCTTTCCACTGATAGCTAGAACTTCCCCGGTATTCGGTTCTTGAATGACGACAAAAGCATGATCATAATATTCAGTCTTACCATAGTTTTTAGCGTCAATTAATTCCTCTTTAATAATTTTTTCTACTTCTTTTTGTAAATTTATATCAATTGATAAAACAATGTCATTACCTCTTTTGCCTTCTTCAATCAGTTTTAACTTTTTATTAACAATCTCATATTTAGCTTTTGTCCCCTTTAAAATATCTTCATACTGTTTTTCAATAAAACTTGTTCCAACAACATCGTTTAAGCTATAGCCTTTCTCTAAATAGGCATCTTTTTCTTCACTACTAATACTTCCAATATTTCCTAATAAATCACGAAAAGTATCACCATAAGGATAGACTCTC
>CANQWJ010000044.1 GCA_947627525.1 uncultured Bacilli bacterium | reverse complement strand
TAAACAAATATTAAGACATGTATGGGAAGGATATAAGGAAATGGCAAATGAATATAGGCATCATATAGATGTACAAGAAAAGTATAAGCAAAGACCACAACATATAGAAAGAGTCTTTGCGGATGGAAAAATGAAGTATGGGCTTAGAAATACATACTTCAGAACAAAAGAAAGGGTCCATCGAGAATTGACCCTTCTTTATGCGTGCATGAATCTCAAGAAATTTGCGTTACATCATTACGTTTAGTGTAGAAATACACTAAATATTACTAGTTTTTGAATAATATACAAAATTTTTCAAAATAAAAGACAAATAAGTAAAAATATTTACCTATTTGTCAACAGTCTGAAATATCCACAAATATTGTGGATATTATTTTTTATTTAACTTGTCTAATTCTTCATTAATTTTAGCAATCGCTTTCTTAATAGTATCTAAATCATCAGTTTGCGTATTAGTACTAGAATTAGAATTATTATTACTTTCAACAAGAGCAACCTGCGAAGCATAAGTTTGAATCGTCATACCAGCAAGTTGTAACCAGTTACCAATAGTAGCTTGTTCTAAAGGATCCAATTCATTGGCTAGAATAAGTCCAATGAAGAAAGCACTACCAGTAAAAGTATAGGGATTAATATTTAGATTTATATTTGCCATAACTATTAAAATATATTATCTAGCTATGACTTTTATTCTTTAAGATAAGAATAAATAGACATAATAACTGACAAATACTAATATCATAATTATTCCTTCCACTCTTGATACTTTACGACCATTATTAGCAAAGATAAAAAGAAGGAATGCTGATAAAGCAAGAACGATAATATCCACAACATTAAAACCGACAATAGCGATATCACCTAGTAATGCAATCGGTAGTCCTAAAACAATACAAATATTAAAGATATTAGTACCAATGATATTACCAATAGCCATTTCATGTTCTTCTTTTTTAGAAGAAACAACGGTCATGACTAATTCAGGTAGAGATGTACCAATAACAATAACTACCATTGTTATCAGTTTTTGACTGATGTTTAAGTCTTCAGCAATCTTTACAGCACTATTAACTAATAAATCACTACTTATAATAATGGCAATGACACTTAAAATAAAATAGACAATAGCTCTACCAATACTATATTTTGAAACAATTTCTCCTTCAGTCTTCGTTCTTCTTCTAACTAATTGTATTATGTAAATGACAAATAAAGAGAAAAGCGATAAGAAAAGAAACCCATTAGCCCTTGAAAAAATACCAGCTGCTTTCGGTGAGAGAATACCTTCTAAAAGTGTAACCGAAAAAGCAAGGGTTATCAAAAGTAATAGCGGTAATTCTTTTTTTATCGTTGAATCTTTAACACGAATGGGATTTATAATAGCAGATAGTCCAATGACTAGTAAAATGTTAACGATACAACTACCAACGACATTAGCAAAAGCAATGGCTCCATTATGCGTTGCGATACTCGTAAAAGATACCGCAAGTTCTGGAGCACAAGTACTAAAAGCAACTATCGTTAAGGCAATCAAAATCTTAGGAACTTTTAATTTTTCCGCAATTGAAACAGCCGCATCCACTAAAATGTCAGCTGCTTTAATTATCATTAACATACTAAAAATTAATAATAAATATTCCATTCTATCTCCTATTTCTATTTATTGATGAGAGAAACACCAGTCATCTCCTTTGGAATTTCTAAACCTAATAGTTCTAACATTGTTGGAGCAATATCACCTAGTTTTCCATCATGTAGACTTAAGCCTTCTTTTGTTACAATGAGACGAACTTTATTAGTTGTGTGAGCTGTTAAAACATTACCATCTTTATCAAGCATTTCTTCACAGTTACCATGATCGGCAGTGATAATCATTGTTCCACCTAATTCTTTAACTTTTTCATAAATGCGTCCTAGATGTTTATCAAGAGTTTCAACAGCACTCTTAGCCGCTTCTAAAACGCCTGTATGACCTAACATATCACCATTGGCAAAATTCAAAATGATAACGTCATAATTACCTAATTCCGGAATTAAAGCATCCGTTACTTCATAAGAACTCATCTCTGGTTTCAAATCATAAGTCGCAACTTTTGGTGAAGGAATTAAAATCTTTTTCTCATTAGGATATTCTTCTTCCTTACCACCATCAAAGAAGAAAGTGACATGGGCATATTTTTCTGTTTCCGCAATACGAAGTTGGGATAGCCCCTTTTCAGCTAGATATTCTCCTAAAATATTTTTAAGACTTGGATTATCAAAAGCAAAAGGTGCTTTAACTGATTCAACAACCGGCATCATCGTCACAACTTTAACATTTTTAAAGTGAACGACTGGCATATCGTTAAATTCATCATTAGTAATGGCCGTAAATAATTCTCTTAGACGATCACGTCTAAAATTATAGACAATGATACCATCATTTTCACTGACATTTCCACCATCAACAAATTTAGTTGGTACTAAAAACTCATCAGTTATATTATTTTCATAACTCTCTTTTATATACTTTTCAATATCATCTTTTTTGGTACCAAGATCATTTACAATGACATCATAAGCTTTTATTAAACGATCATAATTATTATCACGATCCATCGCATAATATCTTCCGGAAATAGAAGCTATTGTTCCTATGCCAATCTCTTTTAACTTATCTTCGACTCTTTTTATATAAGTATAAGCACTAGTTGGTGAAACATCACGTCCATCAGTAAACAAATGAAGATATAGATTCTTAACATCTTCTTTCTTACACATATCTAAAACGGCCATCAAGTGATCAATGTGCGAATGAACTCCCCCATCACTAATCAAACCCATGACATGCAACTTAGAATTATTTTTTTTCGTATGTTCAATTACTTTTAAAATCTCTTCATTCTTAAAGAAATCACCATCTTCAATACTTTTATTAATCAATTCAAGAGGTTGATAAACAATTCTTCCAGCCCCTATGTTCATATGTCCTACTTCACTATTACCCATTTGTCCTTTAGGTAATCCTACTTCTTGTCCACTTGCTTCTATTTTACAATTTGGAAAATGTTCTAAAAGATAATCATAATTAGGTGTATTAGCTTGTAAAAAAGCATTCCCATATTCTTCATCTCTTATTCCACATCCATCTAAAATACATAATAATAAAGGTTTCATATCTTTCCCTCCTACCAATTGTAATTATACCAAACTAAATAAAAAAAAGATATATTTCTACATCTTCTTTACATTATATAAAATCCATATACACAACCACAAATAGCTCCTATCAAATGACCAAAATGGGAAATGTTGTCGTTTTTAAATAACCCCGCCATCACTTCATCAATTATATAAAAGATACAAACAAGAATTAAAGTAACGGGAATAGTACCTTCTTGAAAATTGACAAAAGAACTTAAAATGATGAGCATGAAAACAATTCCACTCGCACCTAAAATGCGATACTTACCAATAATCATATTTAAAATTCCTGTAACACCCGCTGTTATTAAAATCATAATCAAAAGATTGATACTGCCATACTTTTCTTCAATCATGGGTCCAATTATTAAAATCGTTAAGAAATTATTACGAAAATGTCGCCAATTACTATGTCCTAAAATATGGGTAAAAATTCTAGGATATGTCAAAAGATTAAAAAGAGAACTGCGATAATTAGAAAATAATAACTTATTACTTTTCCCTTTTGTCAACCAATTTAAGAATAGTACTATTAAAGAAAGAAAAAAGAAAGATAAAACAACAGGAGCATTATAATGAATATACTCAGTCATTTTAAATTCCTTCATTTAAACAGAATAAAGCATAAATAGGAATATATTTAACACCCTTCTTCATACTAAAATTCTCATCTGTAACACGAATTGCTTCTTTTAAACCAAACTTATTCATAAATAATGTCAATGATTTAGATTTAGACAAATTCTTATCGACTAATTCAATTGGCAATATCTTACCACTGCGCGTTTGAATGACAAAACTTACTTCAGCTTTACCTTCAGATTGATAATAATATAAATTATATCCCATATTGATTAAATTAATCGCAATACTATTTTCATAAATAATATTTTTAATATTAACATTTGTTAAAAACTTCGTTCTTGTCAAATGCATACGACTAAATAATAGACCAGTATCATTTAAATATATCTTAAAACTTTCAGGATCTTTACAACTACTAAGAGGTATTTTAGCATCACTTACTTTATAACATTTATAAGCAAACCCATTGTTATGTAAAAAAGTAATAGCTTTATCATAATCTTTTGAACGACTTCCAACCCTAATCAAACCATATTGAAATTTACGATTAGGCTTTTGTAATTGATAAGGAATACTATCATATACTTCAAGACCACGCGTTATATCAATTAGATTATTTAAAGTACCAATTTCTTTCTTATAAGTATCATTAACTTTATTATAAATAGAATTCAATAATAATTTATTCTTTTCATTGACACTCATTTCTACAGCTTCCGGTAGACCACCAGTCATTAAGTATTCATCGTAGTAATCCATGGCCACATTATGAAAAGGCATCGGACTATTATTTTTATATGATGTCTTGATGAAGTCTATTAATTGTTTATTATTAATAGCCATTAAGTACTCTTCAAAGTCAACTTCATTCATGGCTTTGAATTGTAATTCCTCACATTTAAACTTTAGAAGATTCTCACGCATTGAAGTAATTAAAATAATATGGTAATTCAATTCTTGAACTTTTCCAAAGTTTTTCATGGCATTAACTATTTCAACATCGTTGACGTTATCAATGACAACTAAAGTATCATTCGTCAAAATAGATTCATTAGCCAAAAGGGATAACTGCATTATCATCTTTTCAACTGTATTTTCTTTCTTTAAAGCTTTGAGAAGTTCAATATTATTATCAGCATTGAAATAAACAACATTTTTATATTCAGTCTCACCAAATTTAAGAACTGAATACGTTTTACCGACCTGTTTATTTCCATAAATAACTAATACTTTTTTAGAAATGTCTTTTTTCCATCTTGATAAATATGTATTAATTTTTCGCTCCATAAAATGTCCTCCAATTCTTTTTATCTTAACTTAATTATATATTTTTTTAATTTAATAGTCAATATATTGTAAAATAATAAGAAAAAAAGTTGCCTTACGACAACTATGTGAATGCTATTTCATAATGTTCAAGACGAAGTTTGTCAGCGACCGTGACAATAAACTCAGAATTAGTAGGTTTAGCTTTGTCAATGTCAACACTATGTCCAAAAATATCTTCCATTAAATCCCAGTTACCACGATTCCAACTGACTTCAATAGCATGCCGAATGGCTCTCTCAACACGAGAGACAGTTGTGTCAAAACGACTCGCTATCTCAGGATACAATTCTTTAGTAATTCCACCAATTACTTCAGGATTATTATAAATAATCATAATTCCTTCTCTAATGTATTGATAACCTTTAATATGGGAAGGGACACCTAATTCATGAAGAATCTTTGTAACTGATATCTCCAACTTATTTTGGAATAGATCAATATTCTTTTTATTGTTTCTAGTATTGAAACAAGAAAATATTCTCTTTTCCAAATCAACCAAATCAAATGGCTTTAAAATGAAATAATTGATACCGAGTTCTGACACTTTTCTAATCATTCCTTCATTATTATAGGAAGTTAGAACGATGACTTTCTTATCGATACCTAATTCATTCATTTCTTCTAAAAGACTAATACCATCTCTTTTAGGCATAATTAAATCCAAAATTACTACATCGTAATCACTTTGATTTTCTTTTATCAATTTAATACCCTCTTCACCATCAAAGGCTGTCAAAGATATATCGATATTTGCGTGACTACTAAAATACTCCTTTACCATTTTGATTAACTCCATATTGTCGTCAATCATAAGTACTTTAATATTATTCATCTTTTTATCCTTTCTTACTTCACGCATTTATGATTATACAACAAATTACTATCTTTTTATATAGCGAATATTATCTAGTTATGTCAAGTTATGTCGAAAAAAAAGAACTTTTTAGTCCTTTTTAGCAATATTTATCAAAATATCATCTTTTTTCTTTTTATTTTTATATTTTTTAATGATTATAATGGTAACGGTTACTATAATTATGATTCCACTAAATAAGGCAATAATTGAAATGATTCGCATATCAAATTTATTAACATTTTCATTTGGTAATATTTCAATATTATAAGTAATACTTTGATTATCATGGTAAATTGTTAAATCACATACTCCCTCTTTACTTGCAAGTAATTTATTACCATTAACTTTTAAACAACTATCATTAATTTTGACATTTTTATATTGTGGTTCTATCTTTTTCTTTTCCTTTTTCCCTGAATTGTATACTAGTTCATATTCTATATCAACTTCATCATTCAAATAAGTAGATATTTTTTGATTTGAAACATAATTAATATTTGTTACAAAATCTAAACTTTTAAAATATTTCCACCAATTATTAAAATGTCCATCTTCAGTATATCCATCTATATGAGGCATTAAATAAAGCCAAAAACGAATAAATAGACGATCTGCATCTTGTTCTTCATCTTCACCCAGTTCATCATTACCAGCATTATAAAACCAAGCATCACTATTGTATAACTCAAAATTACCTTCGATATTAGGGTAGTTTAGCCATTCTTTCCAATTACTATAAACTTTAACATCATTATCATAATCATAGTCATACTCACCATTAAAAGGAAAATGTACATTACCAACTGAACTATAATTTTTTTTATTACTATATGTATTTAAAGTAAATTTTTCCCAATAACTAAGTTTTTTATAATCATTTTTATCAATATCAACAGTATCTTCGTCATATGAAGAAAAAGATGAATAATAATATTTATAATTGCCATCATTATATGCTGGATATTCTATATAGCCAGTATTAAAAGCGGCTTCCATTATTCCTTCCACTCCATGAGCTAAAGCATGAAGGTTAGCATCTCGACGCGAAATAGAAAAATTAGCCATCATAAAATTAGGACAATCAGCAATATATCCTGGAGCATTTATCCAAAAGGGATTATTACCTATCATAATTGTTTCATATGTTTGAGCGGGATCAATCGTAATCAACCAAACTTGATCAAATTCATTATTTTTTCTTTTTTCAATGAGTTTATATTTATCGATTATATAAGTATAATCAAAAGAATAAGATGGTATATCTTGTAAAGCCTTATTAGTAATAAATCCATACCAATCACCATTTATATTACCATTGAACCCAGCTAATTTCATATAAGTATCTTCATTTAAACGATTAGCATAACTTCCATTACTCAATTTTATTTTTTCTTTATAAGTAGGATATTCATTTAAATATTCATAATCAACTATTTCAATATCTAAATAGTTATGTGACGTATATTTTAAGTCTTCTTTTATCTCATCAATTACTACATTTACATCTTGATTAAAATATTCACTTACTTTAGGATGACCATTATTATTAAACTTACTATCCGAAATTCGTTCAATAATTGGATTTATTTCTATGATCATAACTTTTAATTTTTCCTGATTAGAAGCAAATACATTATTAATATTTAAAAAGAGTAAAAGTAAGAAAACGACTATATATTTAATCTTTTTTAATATATTTTCCATATTACCACCTATAAAAAGTTAAAAGAACTAAATTAATTAGTTCCTATTTTTGACTATCAATGATATAACTTAAAGATGCAAACTTAGTTGATGCACCACCTATTAAATATCCATCAACAGAAGCAATTGAATTTAGTTCATCAACATTCTTTTCACTGACACTACCACCATATAATACTGTTACGTTTACATCATTATAAATAGTTTTAAGATAATTTTTTATAAAAGTAATCGTTTCATCTATTTCAGAATTAGTAGGAGTTAGTCCTGTACCAATGGCCCAAATAGGTTCATAGGCAATAATTATCTTATCGATATTGTCTCTAGTAATATCTTTTAAGTCTTGTTCTAATTCTTTCTTTATAATAATTTCTGTCAAGTTATTATCACGTTCTTCTTTCTTTTCACCAACACAAAGAATTGGAACAATATCTTTTTCAAGTAATTTCTTTATTTTTTTATTTATTTCATCATCTGTTTCTTTTTGAAAGTTACGACGTTCACTGTGCCCTACAATACAATAGTTTATGCCAAGAGAAGATAATTGACTTGCGGAAACTTCACCAGTATAAGAACCATTATCATTAATAGAGACATTTTGAGCACCAACTTTACAAACATCTTTATAATAGTCTAAATAAACAAAAGTTGGACAAAGAATAACAGGAACACTTCCCTTATCATAACTTTTAATGTCATTCACAAAAGATAAGACATCTTCTTTATCCATGTACATCTTTTGATTACCAATTATTATCTTAGTCATCTTCATCATCCTTTCTTTTAAACTTATCAGCAATTTTGCCAAAGAATCCTTTTTTATCTTTTTTAGTCATACTACGATAAATATCTAAAACACGATCAGCATAATATTTAGAACTATGTGATTCCGCATTTAAACGGGCTTGATGGGAATATTTAGTAAGTTCCTCTGGATGATCAATAAGTTCATTAATTATTTTGACGTAGTCATGCTTATTTTCAAAGAAACGACCATTTAAACCATCGATGATAGCGTCTTCAAAGCTCTCATCTCTAATACAAACTGGCGTTAT
>CANQWJ010000043.1 GCA_947627525.1 uncultured Bacilli bacterium | reverse complement strand
TCACTACCAAATTCTTTATCATAAAAATCAATACTATAACCATTGTTATTCATGAGATATGTAATATCATCTTTAATGTTTTGATTTAAAATATAAGAAGCTACCATCATATCAAAAGAACAATTAGAAATAGTTAAATTATGACGCGCTAAAACATAAATTAACTTTTTTAAATCATAAGTACTCTTATTATAAGAACTATTTAAAATAGTTGGATTTTGTAATAAGACATCAAATGGTACATAATAACAATTATCTTTATTATAAATAGATACTCCTAAAACATCACTTTTATGGTAGTTATAACCAAATAGTTCAACATAAATTGAAAAGTCATCTTTAATATTAACTTCATCCATACTATTAACTATTTTATAGTCAATATCAATGACATTTTCACGAATATTATTCTCTTTTATATCCATCTTTTTAATTAGAGAATAGAACTCTAATTCATTTAATAAATCGATGTAGTGAAGAGTATCAATACCATTATATTTTATTTTAGAGAAGTCAGTATCAATTGGTACATCTCTATAAATAGTCGCAAGATCATAACTCATAAAAGCTTTATCTTTATCAGCTATTAATTTATCTTTTAACTTACCAGATACGGAATCAATGTTATTGTATAGATTGCCGAGAGTACCATATTCTTGTAAGAGTTTTAAAGCTGTTTTTTCACCAACGCCACTAACGCCAGGAATGTTGTCACTACTATCTCCCATAAGAGCTTTTAAATCAACCATTCTAGGCGGTTCAATACCATAAGTTTTAATGAATTCATCTTTTGTCATGCGAATAAAATCATTAGTTTTTAAAAGTTTAACTTCTACTTCATCATTAATTAATTGTAAAAGGTCTTTATCACTAGAAATAATCGTTGCGGTATACTCTTTATCAAGGGTTGCAGCCTTCGCAAAGGTACCAATGATGTCATCTGCTTCATAATTATCAATCTCAAAATACTTAAATCCCATCGCTTCAACTAATTCTTTAGCAACTGGAAACTGTATCTTTAATTCATCAGGTGTTTCACCACGACCACCTTTATAATCAGCATATTTTTCATGTCTAAAAGTCTTTCCTTTATCAAAAGCAATCATCACATATTCCGGATTTTCTTCATTAATAATTTTATTTAACATATTGATTAAACCATATAAAGCATTAGTTGGAAAACCCTTACTATTCTTCATTATATTTCCCGTATACGCTGTTGCATAATAACTACGAAATAAAATATTATTACCATCTATTAAAAGAACCTTTTTCATATCAATCACCTATAATTATTATAGCATTTAATAAAAATATAAAAAAGAAAAACAAGTATAAATGAATATACTTGTTAATTATTGTTATTGTTGCTATTACGATTGTTATTGTTGTTTCTATTAATATTTACATCTTGTAAATTTATATTAGTGTTACCTGATACCGTAGTATCGACATTACCATTAAATGTTCCTCTTGCGTTTCCATTTACTTTTACATCTAAATCTTTATCATAAGTTATTGTTGATGGTCCACCGACTTTAACATCAACATTTTTCTCATATGTCGTACTTGCTGGACCCTTAACATCAACACTAACTTCTTTTTCAAATGTAGTATTTGTTGGGCCTTTAACGTCAACATTGAAATCTTTTTCATATGTTGTTGTTGCTGGACCTTTGACATCAACATTAACTTCTTTTTCATATGTCGTATTTGCTGGTCCTTTTATATTAACATCTAATCCACCATTGTAATTAGCATTTGCTTGTCCACCAACTTGAACATTTAAGTCCTTATTATAAGTGGCTTTTGCATCACCAGCAATGGTTGTTTCGACATCGCCATTATAATTTGTTGTAGCTTTACCAGTAACATTTGTTTCTAAACCACCATCATAATTAGCTGTTGCTTTACCATTAACTTTTATATCAAGATTATCAAGTGTAACTTGACCTGATAATCCACCGCCTCCAGCTCCAGCACCAGCGCCTGCTATTTTAGCAATCGTTTCATCAGTTAATGAAGATTGAACGTGAGCATCATCAATTATATGAACCTTTTTACCATTGATGATTTCATCATGCTCTCTATCAACCTGTGCTGATTTTGCTAATTTTTCTTCCATTTCATCATGGATTTGGGCCTTACGTTTAGATTCATTAGCCTTAGTTAATTCACTTGCTGACTTATCGGCTTGTTGTTGTTGCTGCTGCTGTCCTTGATATCCCTTATAAGCGGCATTAGTTATTGAACTCATACCCATTAGTGAACCAAGCATTCCAGCTCCTGCCGCAGATGTTGCTGATAAAACTCCTTGTCTATTAGGATGACTTTCAGCCCAATCTTTTCTATGCTTATCTGACATTTCACCAAGACGCATTCTATTACCACTACCATCTTTTCCCCAACCAGGAAGACCTTTTGCAACGGCACTATTAACGCCCATTAATCCACCAACTGCTGTACCACCAAAAGCAAGTCCACCTATGGCAGCACCTTTAACCATACCTCCAATTTGCTTCAATAATCCACTTGTAGATCCTTCTTGTTCTAAATCGAGTCCAAAAATTTGACCAATTAATTTTGGTAAATCCATCATAAATCCTAATAAAGCAATAATAATAATTCCTCTCAATAGATAATCATTTTCGGCCAATAATGAACCATCAGTATATGATGAATACTCACCAGACATTAACGTTGTTACAAACATGACAAACCATAAAGCCATAACTCTAACAAATAACATGCAATAAGTACTTAAAACAGCTGTTTTCCAATTTTTAAAAACGCCATCATCAGCACCATTAATCATATATTCAACCATTGCTACTGGCGCTAACAATTGATATATCAACAACTTAAAAGCCCTCACAGCAAGATCTAAGCAATATTTAAACATTATATAAAGGACATAGCATAATACAAATGTTGAAAGTAAGAAAAAGTATTCATACTCATAGTCACCAATATAGCCTAAAAATCCACCCTTATTAATACTAATTGATGAAAGATCTCCTTTGGCAACTGCCGCATCAAAATCACTTTGTGCTTGTGGACTAGCATCAGCACTTGGACTGACAAAACCAGCCAAAACGTAAGTACCAATATATTTTCCGCCTGTATGAATCTTACTATCCATTCCTTTCAACATATCGTTAGGAATAACTATTTGTTGTATTAAATTATCTTCCAAGATAGCATTTTGCAATCTTAATCCCAAATCGAATATAGTTGGTAGAAACAAAATACCAGCCATACCAATAATGCATCTTTTTACTAGGGCATTAGCACCTATTTTGGCATCTCCAACCAAATCAGGATTAGATAAGTATTTAATTATTAACATCATTAATCTAAAAAATACTATTACACCAATAAATATATAAATATTGTTTACTATTTTGTCAGTTACATTTTCATTAAACATTGTACCTTCTAATATTTTTAGGAAATATGAATATAACTTTGCTATAAAATTAACAATGTGTGTATCTATATAAAAAGATAACAATCTCAATATAAAAATCACACCATTTTTTAGTGCCCACACTAAAGTAGCAGATTCAGCAAGAGTCAAGCCAATTTGTATAACTCTTTGTGCTAATGCAGCAAAATCTACCATTTGCCTCACCTCACTTATTCAAATAAACAATCAATAATAGATATTGTATGTGAAACATCGCCATCAGGATCTTTTATTCCTGATTGATTAATCATATTAATCGTTAATCTAACTAACAATGGCAAGAAGAAGAAAATGACAGCGATAATAAATCTTGTAATAACTTTTTTCTTTTGCTTAGGCATTTCTTCATCTATATTGCCAGACACTACAATCTTTCCAATATCTATTGCTGTTAAAATTATCAAAAATACAGGAACTAATAGTTGCGCATATCTTATGATGTCTTTTAAAACCAAAGCTGTTTGAGGCATAATCGTATCACATAGTTCACTATTGCTTGCTCCTGATAAATCTACTTTCTCATCAGTCAATTCATAATGAGTAACATTTTTTCCAGAGCTACTTGTCGAAACAATATAAGTATGACTATCTTTTTCGATAGCATATGATAAATTTCCAACTGAATCAACAATTGAAGTTGGCTCAGGATTGTTTAAATAAATATCACTTGGTGGATTTCCAACAATTTTACCATTTCCATCTTTTGATATGCTTCCAAAAACAGAAGAGTTTTCCAAGAATGTTGTTTGTTTTTCACTTTTTAATAAAACGGCATTATCATAAAACATTATTTCAACATATTTATCTGTACCAGCAGCTTGCGTTGCTTTCTGGGCATAATATAGAGACACGTTAGGTTCTGTATATGAATTGTTTAAAAGATACATCTCAGAAACTAAATCATATACTTTTGTATTTCTACTTGCCTCTTCCCTAGCATCATCTTCGGCATTATTCCAAAGCCAACTATGCCAAGAAAGACCACCTAATTCACCAGTTGATATCCTATAATTAGGATTATCTTCATTAAAAAATTTATAATATGATAAATGGGTATCTTCTTTTTTATTAACAGCAACTGCAACATGTTTAGCACATCTTTTGTATATTGCTTGCACATCTGCTGGAGAATTTAAAAAGTTTACAACACCAGTTGAAGTACTATCCATCGTTGAAACACCACTCAAATTGTATGATGTTCTATTTGATTGAAATTCATCATTTCCATAATTTTTGCTATATGTATATAAACCGCCATCTGAATAAATGCATTGTAGTGTATAATCATCTAATTCCAAATCATTTGCTTCAACTTTATCTAGTCCAATTAAAAACAAGCCGCTAAATAAAAATAAAATAAAAAATATATTAGTTTTTATTGACCTCATAAAGTCACCCCTTTATAATACCCCTACTATAAATAATTATAAAATACAATTGATATTTTTACAATAACAATACCTAAAAATTTAGTTGTAAATGTCAATATTATTTTGATATAGACATTTTTATTTTATTGTTATAAAATAATTGAGAGGTGGAAGATATGAAAGCAAAAAATAAAGAACAAAAACATACACACACAAAAAAAAGTAAAAAATATAAAATTTTAAATATTATTTTAACTATTTTCTTACTTATAAGTATTAGTGTCTTAATATATTCTGCTTATAAAATATTTAGTTATCATAAAGACACTAAAGCAATGGAAGAAATAAAAGAAGAATTAGAAGAAACTGTTGATATACAAGAAGTACAAGAAGTAGAAGAAGATGAAAATGTTCAAGTTATTGAACAAAAAGAAGAAATTAAGAAAGATAATCCTTACTATGACTATATTAAAATGAAATTAATTGATGTTGATATTAAAGAATTAAAAAAGAAAAATTCTGATACCGTTGGATGGATTCAAGTTAATGGTACTAATATCAATTATCCTTTTGTTCAAACAAAAGATAACAAATATTATTTAACGCATGATTTAAATAAGAAATATAATAGTGCTGGATGGGTCTTCTTAGACTATCGTAATAACATTAAAAACCTTGATAAAAATACTATTCTTTATGCTCATGCTCGTCTTAATAAAACAATGTTTGGTTCTTTAAAAAATATTCTTAAGAGTGATTGGTATAAAAATAAAAATAATTATGTAATAAAGTTATCAACAGAAAATCAAAATACTCTTTGGCAAGTATTTAGTGTTTATCACATACCTGAAACAAGTGATTACATTCAAGTTAAGTTTAGTAGTGATAACGAGTTTAAAACATTTGCTGACATGCTTCAAAAACGAAGTGTTTATAAATTTAATACAACCGTTAGTGGTAGTGATAAGATATTAACTTTATCTACTTGTTATGGTAAAACAGAGCGCATGGTAATGCATGCTAAACTAATAAAATATTCAAATAAATAAATGGATGAAATCTCATCCATTTATTTTTTATAGTTCATCTAATGATTTTTCAAGCTTATGATCTTTATGATGAATAATTAGAGAAATAATAATTATTACTAATACTACTACTCCACCAATTATTCCATATTTTATTAAATCATCTTTTTTTATATTAATATCTATAAGTTTTTTCTTTTCATCTTTTTTAGTTTCTTGTTGATAAGCAGTTATAGAATAAGTACTCTTATCACCATTTTCCGCTGTTACTTCAATTTTTACTTTATAGTCATTCTTTTTCAAGTCATCAGCACCTATTATTTTATAAGTTGCTTTTTTATCTTCTGTTGCTGCTTTAACTACTAATTTATTAGTATTATTGACTAAGTCAATTGAATATAAATGTTGTTCTTTTTTAAAGTCGATTTTATAATCATCAATCGTTAAAGACTTTAAATTGTTATTGCTTGATTTTTTAGAATTTTTATTAGTACTAGTAGTAGTGTTTGAACTAGTACTACTTGAAGTCTTTTTATTTGTCTTCTTGGTTGTTGTTTTCTTTTTAGGTTCTGATGTCGTTGCAATACTAGGTGGTGGTGTGATATCTTTACTTACAGCATCATATACTTTTATCGTTTTCGTTTTAGTAATATCAGATTCAATTGTTATCAAATCATCTTCTGTATAGAGTCGATCTTCTTTCATATCCAATAAACCAATGCCAATATCTTTAACACTAATATCAACACTATCACTTACAGTAGCTGCTTTCGCAAAAAATGTCACTGTTGCTTGGAAATCGCCACAATAAAGCAACCCATCGACACAATCTTCATCATAGTCATCTATTGCTTCACCAATTACCTCATCTGTAACTGTAAGCCCACCATCAAATCCAGGCAAAGAAATAGACACAGGTGTCAAAATATTTTTGTCGTAGACAAGTTTAAATCCCGCTATCCAAATACCTAAAGAATCGGATTTTGAAGATAAACCTGATGTTTTAATTTTAAAAGAAAGTGTTATTTTTTCACCAACTGTAACTTCATTTTTACCATTAATTTCAAAATCTGTTATTTTAACATCAGCTGCATATGTACTAACGGGTATTAAAAATAATAACGATATTAATAAAAATAAAACTTTTTTCATATTCTCACCTCACACTACCATAATTTAATTATATATCTTTATCTAATAAAAGCAAATAAAAAGTAGATATTTCTATCTACGACTATATATAAATAATTTATTAATTATTTTAATAATCTATCCTAATCTTTTTTCTATATCTTCAATTCTAGGTAGAGTATTTTCTAAGAACGCTGGTATTTCAGACAATATCTTATATTCACTAACACCAATGGGTTTAGTTATATCTTTTAAAGCCAGTTCCGCTGTTACTTTTTTCTTATCTTTACAAAGTAATATTCCAAATGTTGGACTATCATTTTCACCTTTTATATATCTATCAACAGCATTTAAATAGAAATTTAATTTTCCGATATATTCCGGTTTAAATTCCGTAGTCTTTAATTCTACTACTACATAACTTCTAACTTTTAAATTATAAAATAATAAATCTATGTAGTAATCTTCATTTTCAATTTCTAAATGGTATTGTCTTCCAATAAAAGCAAAGCCATTTCCTAACTCTAATAATAATTTAGTTATGTTGTTAGTTAGTTCTCGTTCTATATCTAATTCTTTCGTTTCCTTATCAGTGTTAATAAAATCAAATATATAGGGATCTTTTAATAATTCTTTTACTTGTTCATTATTGGGTGTTGATAGTGTTTCATCAAAATTATTAATCTTATTATCTAAAAGTGATTGTCTTTCATATAACTTTAATGAAATTTGATGAATTAATACTGAAACAGACCAACCGTTTTCAATTGTTTCTTTCGCATACCATTTTCTAATTTCTTTATCTTTAATCCTATCTAATAATATTTGATTATGATTCCAAGATAATTTTGCAAGTACTCCTTGCAAAAATTCGTCATTATCAAACTCCATAGCAAACTTTTGCATATATCGCAAATTTCTTGCTGACATACCCTTTAAAGTTGGAAAGGATATCTTTAAGTCTTTTGCCAAAGTATCTATAAAAGATGAACCCCATTTATTATTTGCAATCAATTTTAAACCAATATCATAATACATTAATATTAAATCTTTATTAGCATTTTCTACTATTTTATTTCTCGTCGTAATTAAAGTTTTTTTAATGTCATTTAATATCTCAAAATATTTATTACTATTTTCTTTATTTATTTCGCTATCATTAATATTCTTTTTTGTTAAATCACTATCCGTTACAAAATTCCTCCTATCTCTTTTTAGAGATGGCACTAATTTAATAAACTCTACTCTATAAATTACAGCAAATTTATAATATTGCCATCAATATTATAATTACCTAACTTTTTCTTTTTTCCTACAAAAAAAGTAGATATTTCTATCTACTAAACACTTAAATTATGATATACATTTTGAACGTCTTCGATTTCGTCCAAAGCATCGGATAATGCTAAAACTTTTTCTGTTGCTTCTTCGTCTAGCTCAACTAAATTATTCGCAACATAAGTTATTTCACTAGTTAAGAAATTAGTTACACCTAATTCTTCAAGGGAAGTTTTAACCTTTAAGAAAGCATCTGGAGTTGTATATATTTCGTAACTATCATCATTAGTTACAACGTCATCAGCACCATTATCAAGAGCCGTCATCATTACTGTATCTTCATCTAAAGTCTTATCAATAACAATGACACCCTTTCGTTCAAACATGTAAGAAACAGAACCATCTGTTCCTAAGTTTCCACCACGCTTAGTAAACGTTGAACGA
>CANQWJ010000042.1 GCA_947627525.1 uncultured Bacilli bacterium | reverse complement strand
ACTTGCTCGTGAACTTGGTAAATATGGTATTCGGGTTAATGCGGTAGCTCCAGGAATAATCGAAACGGATATGGTTCGCGCTCTTCCACAAGAGATGATTGACCCACTAGTTAAAACGATTCCTCTTGGTCGCATCGGAAGAGTTGAAGATATTGCTAATGCATTCTTATTTCTTGCGAGTGACCTTGCTAGTTACATAACAGGAATAGTTTTGCCAGTTGATGGGGCAGCAATGAATTAGGAGGAAAATATGAATAATAAAATACTTAGAGATTTGAGTTATGGCGTTTATGTTGTTGGAAGTAAAGATGGTGAAAGAAATGTTGGATGTACTATCAATACTGCTGTTCAAATAACATCAACTCCGGCAACGATTGCCATAAGCGTTAATAAAGAAAATTATACTAATGAATGCATTAAAAAAACAAATAAGTTTTCAGTATCCATTTTAAATGAAAAAAGTGATCCTACAATTATTGGAACTTTTGGTTTTTCTAGTAGTCGTGATAATGATAAATTTAAAGATGTATCTCATGAGGAAATAGAAAGTGTTCCCGTTTTAAAGGATAGTAATGGTTACGTTGTTTGTGAAGTAATTAGTACTCTTGAAACTGATACACATACTATTTTTGTTGGTAAAATAATTGCTATGGAAAAGTATCAAGATGAAACACCAATGACTTATAAATATTATCATGAGGTGCTAAAAGGAACTAGTCCTAAAAAAGCGCCAACTTATGTTGAAGACATTGAAACAGAAATAAAAGCAAGTCGTTGGAAATGTACTATGTGTGGTTATATCTATGAAGGAGAAGAACTACCATTAGATTTTACTTGTCCAATTTGTGGTCAACCAAGCGAAGTATTTGTCAAAATCGATTAGTCTGAGGAATCAGACTTTTTCTATGTTATAATGAAATTAGGTGACATAAAAAATTTTAAATTAATAGTATAAACATTTTAATTTTTGGAGGTGTTAAATGAAGAAAATTAAAGATGAACTATTATCACATCAAGATATTAAATATCGTGATTTTAATAGTAGAATTATTCCTAATATCGATAAAGAAAAAATGCTTGGAGTAAGATTACCCATTATTCGAAAAATGGCTAAAGAGTTAGTAAAAAATGGTAGTTATAAAGAGTTCATAAAAAAACTTCCCCATGATTATTATGAAGAGAACCTTCTTCATGCCTCTGTTCTTTCTCTCCTACAAGATTTAGATGAATTACTTATCGAAATAGAGCGCTTTCTTCCCTATATTGATAACTGGGCTGTTAGTGATTGCTTGAAGCCCCAGGCTTTTATGAAAGATCCTGATCGTATATTGGATAAAGTAAAAGAATGGATCAATACTAAGGATGAATATTATATTCGTTTTGGGGTTGTTACTTTGTTAAATTTTTATTTAGGTAATAATTTTAAAGAAGAGATTAATGATTTAGTTTGTTCAATTAAAAGTGATAAATATTATGTTAATATGGCTGTTGCTTGGTATTTTAGTTATGCTTTGATAAAGCAATATGATGTAACTATTCCTATTTTTGAAAATAAGATATTAGATCCTTGGGTACATAATAAGTCCATTCAAAAAGCGATTGAATCTTATCGTATTAGTAATGATACGAAAAATTATTTGCGTTCTTTAAAAGTTAAATAGGATGTAAAGTTGCTTGTTTTTTTAGAAAAAAATTTTCAAAGATGTAGTAAATTGGGTATAATTAATAATAGAGGAGATGATATATATGGATAGGAAGTTAAGAATTGTTCAATATGGTTGTGGAAAGATGAGTAAGTACACGATGCGTTATGTTTATGAGAAGGGTGCTGAAATCGTTGGAGCAGTCGATATCAACCCTAATGTTATTGGTAAAGATATTGGGGAAATCATGGAAACTGAAAGTAAAGGCGTAGTTGTTTCACCTGTTGAAAGTGCTAGAACTTTATTAGAATCTTTAAAACCTGATGCTTGTATTGTTACGACAATGAGTTTATTAGAGGATGTTAAAGATGCTTTATTGTTATGTGCTGAACTTGGAATTAATGCGATTACAACATGTGAAGAAGCTTTCTTCTCTTGGAATTCTAATCCTAATTTGACTTCTAAAATTGACGCGCTTGCGAAAGAACACAATTGTACAATAACAGGTAGTGGTTATCAAGATATCTATTGGGGACAACTAATTAGTTCCATTGGTGGATCAACTCATAATATTAAAAAGATTATTGGTGAGTCTTGGTACAATGTTGAAGACTATGGTATTGCCCTTGCGGAAGCTCATGGTGCAGGATTAACACTACAAGAATTTGATGAAAAGATTGCGAGTGTCGATAGAATGAGTGATTCTGAACGCCAAGCTCTAATTGATAGCGGTAAGTATTCTCCAAGTTACATGTGGAACGTTAATGGTTGGTTATGCGAAAAACTAGGACTAACTGTTAAGAGTCAAACTCAAAAATGTGTACCTGAAACTTACAATGAAGATATTAATTCAACTACTTTAGGAATGGTTGTTAAAAAAGGTGACGCTACTGGTATGAGTGCTGTTGTTACAACCGAAACAGAAGAAGGAATTACTCTTGAAACTAAGTGTGTTGGTAAAGTCTATGCACCTAATGAATTCGACATCAATGAGTGGACAATTGAAGGAGAACCAAATACGACAATTACTGTTCAAAGACCAGCTACGGTTGAACTTACTTGTGCTAGTGTTGTTAATCGTCTTCCCGATTTAATCAATGCTCAAGCAGGATTTGTGCCAACAGCTGATATGGGTGACTTAGAATATCGTACTAAACCATTAAATACTTATGTAAAAGATTAATTAAAAGATATAAAAGACATTCAATGTCTTTTTTCTTTGGTATAATATTGATAGGTGGTCCTATGATTAGATTTAGTAATATAAAAGTAAGACAAGATTTAAATGATGAAGAATTATTAAAATATCTTTGTGATAAAAAAAGATTATTCGTTGAAAATGTTAGAGAGTGGCACATCGTAAAGAAATCAGTTGATGCAAGAAATAAGAATGATATATTTTATAACTATACAATTGATATGATCTATGATGGTGAATATGATGTTCATGATGCTATCTTTGTCGTTGAAGAAAAAGTTGATGATATTATTGTACGAAGAAAAAGTAGTGCGCGTCCTATTATAATTGGTAGTGGTCCTAGTGGACTTTTCGCAGCCCTAACACTTGTTGAAAATGGTCTTAAACCGCTCATTTTTGAACAGGGTAAGAAAGTAGAAGAACGTACTCAAGACATTGAAAATTTTAAGATGAATCGCGTTTTAAATGAGAGTAGTAATGTGCAGTTTGGGGAAGGAGGAGCTGGCACTTTTTCCGATGGTAAGTTAACGACTGGAATTAATAGTAAGTTTTGTCAACGTGTCTTAAAGACCTTTAATCGCTTTGGAGCACCAGAAGAAATTCTTTATGTCAATAAGCCTCACATTGGTACGGATAATTTAATTAAGATCATCAAAAACATACGTGAATATATTATCGCCCATGGTGGTGAATTCCATTTTCAAGAAAAGATTACGGATTTTTTAATAGAAGATAATAAAATAATTGGTGTTGTTGGAAAAGAAAAGTATTTTACGGATACAGTTATTTTAGCCATTGGTCATAGTGCTCGTGATACTTTTAAAAGACTAAAAGACTTAAACGTTCCAATGGAAAAGAAAAACTTTTCAGTTGGAGTTCGAATTGAGCATCCCCAAAGTTTAATTAATGATAGTCAGTATGGTACTAAGACTAAATTGAAGTTACCTAATGCGGAATACAAATTAGTTTATCATGATGAAAATGGTCGTAGTTGTTATACTTTTTGTATGTGTCCTGGAGGATATGTCGTTCCTTCATCAAGTGAAAAGGGAACAATCGTCACTAATGGTATGAGTTATTTTAAACGTGATGGAGAGAATGCTAATAGTGCTTTACTCGTCAATGTTTTGACAACAGATTTAGAGGAAGACGTTTTATCAGGTATTACTTTTCAAGAAAAACTAGAAAAAGATGCTTTCATCTTGGGTGGTGAAAACTACAATGCTCCCGTTCAATTAGTTGGCGATTTTTTAGAAAATAAAAAGTCTACTTCTTTAGGAAAAGTAAAACCGACTTATCTTCCTGGAGTAACTTTAACTAATCTTCATACCATTTTACCAGAATTTGTTTCTAATACTTTAGTGAATGGCATTAAATACTTTGATACTAAAATCAAAGGTTTTGCCTTGCCAGATGCTTTATTGACGGGTGTTGAGACAAGAAGTAGTTCACCTGTTAGAATTATTCGTGATGAAGATTTAGAAAGCAGTATTAAAGGTCTTTATCCTTGTGGTGAAGGATGTGGTTATGCTGGTGGTATAATGAGTGCTGCTGTTGATGGTATTAAATGTGCTATTAAGGTTTTAGAAAAAGACAATTAAGTGTCAGTTTACTTTAATTTTTGCTTAGATAGTTGCGATTTTTTATATTAAGTGTTATATTTAAAATGATAGAATAGGTTTGAAAAGGGGTATACTATATGAAAAAAAAGAAAAAGGAAAAAAATTCTAATGATATAATCTCTGCTTTATCTGATGGTGTTTCTGAAAATGATTTTCGTAAACTTTTAGAAGATTTACATACAGAAATAAATGATTGTCGTTCTTATTTAACTAATTATGAAACACTTTTAACAGAAGTCCAAGAAAAAAACTTAGTTGATAATGTTCAAGAGTGGCAAGAAAACTTTAAAAAACAAGTTAGTGATACAGATACTTTTTTAGATAATGAATATCATAAAATAGAAGAAGTATTTAATGAAATTTTTGCTGATTGGGAAGATTATCAGAAAGAAAATGGGTTATTGAAAGAAGAGGGTGATACTAATGAATAGTATTGATAATTATAAAGAAAATATTAATAGTTCCCTTGATAAATTACAGAATAATTCTAATTATTTTGCTCATTTTGGGAATATTTATATCCCTCAAAAATTAAAAGTATATGTAGATGAAATCATTACGGAAGTTAAAAAGGTTCAAGCTCTCATTGATGAGTTAAAAACAGATTCTGAATAATAAAAAAAACACTTTCACATCATCTTGAAGGTGTTTTATTTTTTCTTTTAAAGTGTTAAAATACTATTGTTTGGAGTGATATTATGACGAAAGATAATATTTTTAATAGAGTTTTTAAATGGGAATTTAATCAATTTATAAAAGCTTTAATTGGTGTTTTTTTATTTGCTTTTGCGGTTAATGTTTTCATTGTTCCAATGGGATTATATAATGGTGGAGCTTTAGGTATTTCGCAACTAATACGTACTTTTTTAATTAGAGTTTTTCATCTTCATTTTAATTTTGATTTTGCGGGATTATTGTATTATATTCTTAATGTACCATTATTTATTTTAGCTTATAAGTATGTCAGTAAAACTTTTTTTGCAAGAACTTTATTGTGTGTATCACTAGAAACACTTTTCTTAACAATTATTCAACCGCTTTCAACGCCTTTAGTAGCTGAAAAAATAACTTCCGTTTTAATTGGTGGAATAATTGCCGGCATTGGTAGTGGCATGACTTTATCAGCTGGCGCTAGTGGTGGAGGAACTGATATCATTGGTGTTGTGGCGACTTTGAAAAACCGTAATTTTTCAGTAGGAAAATTAGAGTTAGGAATAAATGCTGTTATTTATACTCTTTGTGGTATCTTATCTGGTTTAAGCACAATGATTTATTCTATTATTTATTCGGTTTGTGCATCTTTTACAATTGACAATACCCATGCGCAAAATATTTGTTCAACAGCGATTATTTTTACTAAAAAGAAACCTACTAAAATTTCAGAGTTTGTCGTTAATGAATTAAGTCGTGATATTACAACATGGGAAGCTGTTGGTGGTTATAAAAATACAAAGACTTATATTTCTTATATTGCTGTGTCTAAATATGAATTACAACGTCTTGAAAGAAATATTAAAAACTTAGATGAAAGTGCCTTTTTAGTTAAAACCAATGGTGTTGAAATTGATGGTAATTTTAGTAAGAGATTATGATGAAAAAGATATTAATTGGTTTAATAAGAATATATCAAAAAATTCCTGGGCCATGGCACAACATGTGTCGTCATATTCCGACTTGTTCAAATTACACTATTGAAGCTATTTCGGAATATGGTTCGATTAAAGGTCTATATTTGGGAATAAAAAGAGTCTTAAAATGTAATCCTTGGGGAACTAGTGGTTATGATCCTGTTCCTAAAAAAGAAAAAAAGGCCAAATGAAAATACTCAAAATGATTTGAGTATTTTTTCAGACTGTTGACAAACTACATTTTTAGAAAAAATTAAAATTTGAAAACTCTAAAAGTGGGAGAAAAAGTTTAAAATTGAGCGTTATTTGATATTAAAAATTCAAATTTGCTCTTTTTTTAGTACCAAAGTGGGAGATTAAAAAAGCCGATTGACAAAGCCGGTTTGAAAAACCGACTTTGTCAACGGCCTGTGAAAATACTCAAAATGATTTGAGTATTTTTTTAGTCTCTTTCTTTACCAAATATTCTTAATAAATCAAGAATGATATTGATGATATCAAGATATAATTGGAAAGCTCCAAAAACGGCATATTTTTCTTCTACTTGTATTTCACCAATACGCATGATTCTATTGATGTCATAAATGATGTATCCTGAAAAGATGACAACAGATACAAGTGATATGGTTAAGTCTAATGGTTCACTACCAACAAAGATGTTAATAATTGATAAAACAATTATTCCAATTAAAGCAATTACTAAGAACATTCCAAAGCTTGATAAATTAATCTTTAATTTTTTACCAATTAGACCACAGACACCAAAGATGACAGCTGTTGCTAGAAATACTAACATTATTGATTGTAACTCATAGACCAAAAATACAGCCATAAATGTTACTCCTGTTAAAGCAGCATATAAGACATAAAATATCTTGGCGACAGTATTGCTCATCTTTCGAATGAATAATGATAGGCCAAAACCGCATACTAATTCAGCTAGAACGATGAAGAGATAAGCATTGGCAATATTGTATGCTAATTCTTCGTTTAGAGAAAGAGCATATCCACCACCAAATGTTATCAATAGACCAATACATAACCATTGAAAGACTTTGCTGACAAAATCATTTTTCATTATTTCCTCCTATTCCATTCTATTATATCATTTTTTAAATTTTATTACTATCTAAGATATTTATTATTATGTATAACTAATTATATTATATTTCTTTTTAGCATATTTTTTTCTTATTTAACATAATTAGTTATAGATATTGAGGTGATTTTTATTAAATATATTGTACTTGATGCATGGGCTGGTGGTAATGATAATGGTGTCAGTGGAAATGGCATAGTTGAAAAAGAATATAGTTTATTAATTTCTAATTATATTTATAATCGTTTAAATGAATTAGGTATTAAGGCTTTTTTGACAAGAAGTGATGATAGTGATTTAAGCGTTGAAGAAAGGTTAGAACTGATTGAAAGAGAATATGGAACGAGTAGTGATGTCATCGTCGTCTCTAATCAGTTGAGTAATGGAACTAATAGTGGTATTGATATTATTTATGCGTTACGAAGTAGTGCGACACTTGCGGAAAAAATATCAAACTTTTTAGAAGATGATGGTTTCTTTGTCAATGATTATTATCAGTTGCGAAGTAGTGAAGATTCATCAAAGGACGCTGATAAAATAATTAGTGATAGTAATAATAATGAAACAATCATTGTTCGTTATGGTAATGTTAATAATTTAAATGATGTTAATGTTTTAAAAAAT
This sequence comes from uncultured Bacilli bacterium, assembly GCA_947627525.1. GTDB lineage: Bacteria > Bacillota_I > Bacilli_A > RF39 > UBA660 > RUG11788. The sequence continues at coordinate 986 of CANQWJ010000042.1, read as the reverse complement.
AATTGGCAGGAGATGGCTGAAGATATTGTTAAAGCGCTTGTGATATATACGGGTGGACAGTATGTTGATGAAGACTATTACACAGTTCAACTTGGAGATACTCTTTATAGTATTGCTAGAAAGTTCAATACGACAGTTGATGCGATAAAGGCTACTAATAATCTAAGTAGTAATACTTTGACGGTAGGACAATTACTAAAAATTCCTAGTACGTTTGAAAGTGATGAAGGAAGTAGTGGTGCTGGCGGAGAAGACTATTTTCAATATACTGTCCAAAAAGGGGATAGTTTGTATAGTATTGCCCGAAAATATGAAACGACGATTGATGAAATAAAAAGAATCAATAATTTGACGAGTAATCTTTTAGATGTTGGTCAGGTTTTAAAAATACCTAGTCGTAATTCCAGCAATCAAAATACGGCATCTACTTATATTGTCGTAAGAGGGGATAGTCTTTATAGTATTGCTCGAAAATATAATACGACAGTGGACGAAATAAAAAGACTTAATAATTTAACGAGTAATAATTTAAGTATTGGCCAAATCTTAAAGGTACCATCTAGTAATACTGAAAGTGAAAATATAACTTATGTCGTTGTAAGTGGTGATAATTTATATAGTATCGCTCGAAAATATAATACGACAGTGGACGAGATTAAGAGACTAAATAATTTGACTGGTAATAATTTAAGTATTGGTCAAGTTCTAAAGATACCTTCTAGTAATGATTCTTCTATCTTATATAAACTACGTTGTTATCGGTGGTGATAGTCTCTATAGTATTGCTCGAAAATATAACACGACAGTAGACGAGATTAAAAGACTTAATAATTTGACTAGTAATAGTTTAAGTATTGGACAAACTCTTAAAATACCAAAATAAAAAGGACTTAGTCCTTTATTTTTTCCCAAGGTAAATCTAAGTCATCTCTTCCAAAGTGACCATAGGATGCTAAATCATAATAGATTGGTCGTAAAAGATCTAG
>CANQWJ010000041.1 GCA_947627525.1 uncultured Bacilli bacterium | reverse complement strand
AGTCCTAACCCAATAACCATGATCATTGGTCCAATGACAATAGGTGGTAATAATTTATCAAGCCAAGCTTTACCCACAAATTTGATAATCAATGCCACAATGACATAGATTAAACCAACAGCCATAATACCTGTCATTGCTCCAGATATTCCGCCTTTAAGAAAAGCCGCTGTTATAGGTGCAATAAACGCAAAGGAACTACCAAGATAAACGGGTGATCTACCTTTGGTACAAAAAATATAAATTAATGTTCCAATACCAGATGTGACAAGAGCAACAGGAATTGTTAAAACAGTTTCCCCAGCAGCACTATTTACTAAAATAGGTACTAAGATTGTTGCTCCAAACATTGCAAAGACATGTTGAAGTGATAAAATTATCCATTTTCCAATAGATGGTGTCTCATTGATGTCGATTAGCATTTTCTTCTCTTTCATAATCCTCCTTTTCTAGGGCAAAGCAAGAAAAAAGAGATACCAATTAAATGATATCTCTAATAAAAGCAAATGATAATACCAATGAAACAACAAAGATTAACTTAGCAATGAATTCTTTTAATCTTAGTCCTTCATTTAGTAACATCACACTACTCACCTCTTTAAACCCTTATTTTGAATTTTAATACAAGTAATTTAAAAAAGCAATAGTTAATTATATTTTTCTGAAGCATTTCTATCTTTCAATATTTTTAATAAGTATAAATATTCTTCTTCGGTAAATAATTCTTGTTCTTTATAAACAACTTTTTCAACAGGTACTTCACGTTCAATATATTTAGTAATTACTTGTGGTTTAGATACCTTGCTCTTAATATGGACTCCTTTATTTTCTAATACGTCTAATAATTTATTAATTAGTAATAGTAAAATCCATATTACAAAGATGAAGTTACTTACTTCGATTATAGATAACATACTTTTGTTAGCATATATCGCTAGTTGATCATAAACATCTAAACTTTCTGTCGTTATAGTAGTGATTGCTAGTAACATCAAATACATAATGATACCATACATCGTAATGTTTATTCCTCTTTTTACTTTATCATCTTCTCCAAATAAGTTTTTAACCATCAATGCATTAGCAATTATAATCGTTAAAGCATACACAGCAATATTTGGAAAATAGAAGATAACAAAAACATTATTTACTAAGTAATCAAATAGTGACCATATTGAAGAATGATATTTAACAATAGAAGCGATAACAATAGCTGCATAAATTAAGAAAACATATTCTTTAGTCTTATTTTTATCATTTTTTCTACTATCTAATAAAACGAGTATAGATAAAATAGTAAATATGAATAAAAATATGAAGAAAGGGTCCGCTAATATTAAATCAAACAATATTGATAATTTTTCAAATAATGTTAATTGTAACATTAACTCACCCCCCTTTTTATTAATAACTAGACTTCGCAACTAATTCGGCAATGTATACTGTTTGTGACTTTTTATTGTCTTTAGTACAAGTAATAAGTGTTAACGTTGTCTCATTATAGTCACGATAGATTGCGATAGTTCCATCTTTCTTTTGATTATATATTTTTACTATTTCATAAGTGTATTTAACATTGTCATAATAGACATATGCTTTATCACCTTTAGACAATTTGTATAAGTTTTTAAAATATGAATGAACTCCTGTCCCAGAGTGCCCAGCAATGATAAAGTTACCTTTATCAACATTAGGAAACTGTGATCCAGATATAATCGTTATATTTTTTCCGACTTGATTGTCGCGTGAGTTAATATCAACAAACCCCTTTTTAACTTTTACTTTAGGTATTTCTAAGTAACCGATGTAATAAGTACTTTGATTATTAGTATTACCTTTGTTGACATCTTCTTTTATTTTTTCTTTTGTAATTTCTTCATCATTTGTAACATCTTCTGTTACAACCCCTTTTTCATCTTCTTCGAAATCTGGCATTTCACTAGAAGATAAATATAATTTATTATTCATATATTCAAAGGCATAACTCTTTTTAGATTGAAAGTAGTCATACGAAAATAGTGAAATTCCTAATAATAATATAATTATTCCAAATAGAATTGATTTTCTTCTATTGAAATTAGTTTTCTTTTTTAACATTTATATAAATAATACCTGCACCAACAATAGCGGTAACAACACCAGCTACTATGGCTAATATTGAAGCATTTGATTCAGTATTAGGAACTTCAACCTCTGGAATATTATTAAATGTAAAAGTTTGTGTACCACTATTTTCAGCAACAACTATTTCAATTTCTTCATCAGATAAGACATAACCTTCTGGTGCTTCAGTTTCAGTTAAATAATAAGTACCATTTTGTAAGTCTTCAATAACATATTCTTCATTAGTTGTCTTCCAAGTTCTAACAACATTACCTTCTGTATCTTTAAGAACCATTGTCGCACCAGCAAGACTTTCACCTGTCTCACCATCTACTTTAAGAATTCTAATAACAGATTTAATAGTTTCTTTATGGTTATAATATGTAACAGTAATAGATTCTCCTGATTTAACAGTTACTTTACGAACTTCATTAGATTTGATGTATCCTTTTGGAGCACTAACTTCTTCAATTGTATATTCACCTTCATCTAATCCAGAAATAGAATGTCCTTTAGTTGTAGTTGTCCAACGAGCAACTTCATTTCCACTGGCATCTTTAAGTACTAAAACAGCACCAGCTAATACTTCATTAGTAGAAGCATCTCTTTTGATGATGATTACTTCACCTTTATCTTTTTTACTATTTTTAAAAGTCATCTTAGTCAAGTTACCATTTGTTAAAACGATGTTATAAACAGATTTACTTAAAACGTATCCTTCTGGAGCTTCTAATTCAATAAGAGTATAATTACCTTCAGGTAAATTACTAAAATGTTTTGCTTCAGTTGTCGTTACCCACTCAGCAACTGTTTCTTTATCACTATTTATTAATCTTAATTTAGCACCAGCTAAAGGTTTTCCTGTATCTTCATCAACTTTTGTTACTTCAAGACTAGCAGATCCTAACTTAAATACTTTAGTTACTTTAACAGGTGATGTTATATGATATAGAGTTGACATAACAACTGATTGATGAACACTATCAGATGGATCGTATTGATATGCTTTTTCAACTTGACCTTCAGCTTCAGCTTGAATAGTCATAGCAGCAAGAACACCACTTATACTACTTGCTGGAACTTTAATTTTTACTGTTTCTCCTGAATTTACGCTACTAACAGCACTACCATTACTATTTATAAGAGTAGCACCTTCTGGAGCACCAATCAAAGTTACAGTTATTTTTCCAGGAACATTAACTCCTGTAATTTTAATATCATCAGTTATATAATACTTTTGATCTTCTGAGAATTTAAAATCAGCACCTGAAATAGTTATACTTGGATTTTTATAACCCTCATTTTTAGCATCTTTAGCAGCACTAACTAATTCTTTAACATAATGTCTTAAACCATAACTATCTGATCCAGTTGACTTAAAACCTGAATCCAAATTATTACTACCAGTAGTATCATCTAAATACCACCAAACAGCAGTTTGTGTTATATAATAATCATAATTTTTGTTACCAGTAAATGATTTAGCTGGGTATCCATTTTTCATAATGTATGTAATACCAGCATCTTTAGCATCAACTAAAGACATTACAACATTATTAGGTGTTTGTTTGTGCTTATCTAAACAATAAGCATATTTTCCATCCTTTGTAACCTTTGTTGGAAAACTAACACCATTAATGTATCCCTCTAATTGTTCTCCTGTTCCCATTTGAATTGAACCTGGTGCATTTGATGATGCACTTGATGTCGCTATTGTAGCAATCCCTATAAATACTAGAATAGCAATTAAAACTAAATTAAATTTCTTTTTCATTTTTTAATCCCCCTATACACATTTCTAGTCGCTATTTTATCACAAATGTTGAAAAATGTCAATAATTTATCGAACAGTTATCGAACGATAATAAGAGTCATCACTTTTATACCAAACAGGTGGTATGCCAGAGATGACTCTTGAATGGATCCTTCGCGAAAACGGAATTGATCCAGAAAAAGATGTCACCATTGATACAAGTATCAGTTTTGCCGCTATGAGTGGTTCATTCATATCAGGTATCGGTGACTATGTATCACTATTTGAAGATAGTGCTCATAAAAGAAAGCACCTAAAAATATAGATGCTTTTATATTGACTATTTATTACCTATCAACAATTCTTCTAATTGAACAAATCTTAAAATCATTACTATCAATGATACTTTTACAATATTCACACTTATTTCCCGTTATTTTAGCACCACAATTAGGACAATGTGTCTGTTCTTCTCTTTCAAAATCTTTTCTAAATTCAATTTCAAACCTTTCAATAGCTGGTGTTAATTTATTACCACTAATGACATAACCATTCTTATCAAGAGTGTAGTTAATATAAGAAATGACAACCATTGCCGAAACAACTTGTTTAGCACTCGTACTATCCACTTCATAAATAGTCATTTTCTCTTTTTTAACATCATTGATAACCCTTTTTTTACCAACTTTTAAATTTAAAGTAATACCAGTGTGATATTTTTGAAATAATTGTTTGGTAGTTAATATGCGCATCGCATTATAATCTAAGTTATTATAAGCCATCTCAAACCTATAAAAAATATCAAATAAGTAATCTTTAAGAGTATTTATATCGTCGACATCAAGACGATCTAATTTATACTGTGGAACATCTTTATATATGTTCTTTTTACCATTAGTTGTATCTTGAAAATCTTTTTTTTCACTTGGAATAATAATACTACTCTTAAAGAATTTCTCAGTATTTGTCCTTCTAACAGAATCAGAAATACTCCTTATTAAAACTATAATGAAAAAGATTGGAACAATGGTCATAACACTATAAAATATAAACATAAATATTAAAGCAAAAACAATGGGCATAATACTACCTCCATTCCTCATCTTTTATCTTTTTTATGATATTCATCATAACATTTTCTTATATAACTCTTTATATATTCCATTTTACTTTCAATATCTTTGACAAGAGCAATTTGATTTCTAGCGCGATCTAAATTATGTTTTTCATAATTAGTTTTAAAATAAGTATCACCATTAATGTAATCATTTAGAAATCTAATGGCAAGTTCTAAGGTTATAATACGAATAGATTCACCCATAAGTGACAATTCTTCATAAGTAATACTGTTAGCCATCTCACTTAAATATCCTTTGGTGTACGCCTCAAACAATTCTAAATTCAAACTAACTTTATCCAAATCAGTTTCATCTTCTTTGGCACTAGCAGCTGTTGATCTAACTCCATCACCATAATCAAAAAGCATACTTCCAGGCATTACTGTATCCAAATCGATTACGGCTAAATAATCACCTGTCTTTTTATCCATCATAACGTTATTAACTTTTGTATCATTATGCGTAACTCTTAATGGAATAGATTCTGTTCCTAAACGTTCTGTTATCAAAGAACATATCTCTTCACGCATCAAAATAAAAACAATTTCGGGAGCAACCTCCATCGCTCTATTTTCAGAATCAATTTTAATGTCTTCCATTAATTGGCGATATCTCTTATCTGTTATATGGAAATCCTTTATCGTCTCCGTCAATCTTTTAATCGGATAGTTTTGTAATAATCTTTGAAAATTACCAAAAGCTTTTCCAGTATTGTAGACAATGTTCTTATCTGTTGAATTATCATAAGAGACAGCATTATCTATATATTCATAAACGCGATAATAATCCCTTTCTCCAAGTTCATTTGTAATATAGCACAAAGACTTACCACTTTTCGTTTTAATAACTTTTAAAACTTTATGAGTAGTATCTCCTTCTTTTTGCATTTGTATTTCTAAATAATCAGTAATATCTTCGATGTTCTTCATCAATTTATAAGGTTCAGAAAATACATTAGTATTTATCTTTTGAACTAAATACTTTTTTATTTTTTTATTTGGCAATTCAATTGTAACAACATAAGTACTATTAATATTTCCTGAATTATTTTCACTAACTTCAATAATTTTACCATCTATATTAAAGTTTTCTATTATTTGCTCAATCATTTTACCCTCCTATAATTTATTATATTTTAAATCAAACTAAACAACAATATTTATTTTTAAGAAAAAATGGTTTTTTAGTTAAAAATATGTTATCATTATAGTATATTAAAATAGAAGGAAGTGAAGTTTAGGTATATGGATAATCCAAACAATGTACCTGCTGTTGATGAAAATGAAACAGCAAACAAAACAGAAGCTGTTAATGAAGTAGTTAATGCTCCTGTTACTTCTCAACCAAACAATGGTGAGAATCAAAATGAAACGAGTAACACTCCTAATGTCAATAATGTTACTCCACAACCAACAAGTGATAAACCCAAGAAGAAAACGGGACTAATCGTTGGAATTATTGTCGGTGTCGTTGTTCTAGTAGCAGCAATCCTCTTTGCCGTATATAGTTTAGTCCTAAATAATCCAACAACAATTGTTAAGAATGCCATCAATGAGTTTTATGAAAAAACGAGTAGTAAATTAAAAGAATATGAAAAGAATGAAATGAAATTTAATATTGCTCAAGATACAATGAAAATAAATGGTGATCTTAAATTAGGTGGAACGCTTTTCAAAGGTGCTGAAAACAGCAAAATTTCATTTGCGACAACTCTTGATTATAAAAACAAATTAGCTGAAATTAATGCTAGTCTAAACGAAGACAATAAAGATCTAGCTGACATATCATTATATTTAAAAAATAATCATAATTACATAAAAAGTAATACTCTTTTCGATAATGTTTATGATTCAGGTGAACAAGACTTCAATGAAATGTTTAATTTTGAAGATTTAATCTCTACACAAAATAGTGAAATTAATCTTGAAAATGTTGATATTGTTCTTAAAGAATCAAAAGATGCACTAATAAAGTCAATTGATAAGAAATATATGACTAAGGGTAATGCAGATATCAATATTGGTGATGAAAGTGTTAAAGTAAAAACTATAACTTATAGTATTGAAAAAGACTCTGTTAAAAGTTTGTTTACTGGTATTTCTAAAGAATTACTAGCAAGTTCAAAATTTGTAGACACAGTAAGTAAAATGACAGGGCAAGAAAAGAGTGCTGTTGAAGAAATATTAAAGAATTTAGGTAAAGAAGAAAACTATGATAGTATTTCTGAAAAAGGTCAATTTGTTATTTATACAACTGGTCTTACTAACAAAGCAGTAGGGTTTGAATTTGGTGATGAAGAAACTACTATTCGTTATTATAATAACGAAGATAATGGATATTTTGCTGTTATTGAAAACAAAGAAACTCTATTTGATGTCGTTATTAAAAAACAAGATGTAAGAATTAACTACTATGATGAAGGTAAGAAAACAGAAGTTGCTAAATTAACTATTAAAAAGAATGATGCTGAAAATATTGATGTTGATTACGAAATTAGTTACAGTGGCATGAATGTTAGTGGTAATCTTAAACTTACTGCTAAAAAAGAAAATGATAAAAAGGTTAGTGGTACGTTAGGATTAAATGTTGAAGTAGCTGCAACAGGAAGTGAAAAGATGAGTTTAGGACTAGATATGAATTTTGCATTTGAAATTGGTGCTTCTATTACTGATATTGATGTAAGTAAAGCACTACCTTTTGAACAAATGACTGCTAGTGATCAACAAAAAATGTTAACAGTTATGACAGCATTAGAAAATTCTAAATTATTTACTACGATTTCAGCACTTACAGGTGATACTAATAGTTTAATGTAAAAAAGAAAGGGCTTGGTCCTTTTTTTATGTCTAAATATACAATGTAACTTGATAATTAATACTATATCTTTTGGTACTGATCGTATCATAACCTCTTTTAAATTTGTAATTATCCTTAATAAACAATGTATTATTATGAAATACTAAATATATTTTTAAAGTGATTTCCTTTCCTTTTGATACTTCAATTCTATCTAATATTAACTGTATTATTTTATTAAATGTAATATTAGAAGATATCTTATTATTGATAAGATTTATAAAGCAATCGTCTACTTCCATTGTTTCTTTATAGCAATTAAATAAAATATCAAAAAGATTATTATTATTAAATATTTTAGAAATAATATCTTTTAAAATATAATTTAATTCACTTTCTCTAATATTTGGAACATCACAACTACTCCTACCATTTTTTAAGTATTCGGAACAAACCCAAGTAATATCTTTATTATTTCTTCTAAACTTTTTACGATTGAATGAGATTTGATGTTTAGAACAATATATTTTAGAACTATATAGATATTTTTCTTTATTTTTTGGATTCTTCTTATGCAGTTTTAAGATGTCATTAGCCTTTTGCCAAAGAATTTCATCAACAATTGGTGGTATTTTCTTCTTATCTTGATAAACTACCCATTCATCTTCTTTTAAATATTTAACTTTCTTAGTCATATAATCAATAACTTCACTCTTTTTAGCACAATAATAACCTTTATATTTAGGATTTCTTATTATTCGCGAAATAGTTGATGAATACCATTTTTTATTATTTTCCCTATTATTCATTAATCTAGCAATCGTTGATAAACTCTTTCTTTCAATAGCGTACATTCGATATATTGAACGAATTACTTTAGCTTCCCTTTTGACAATGATAAAGTTACCAGTCACTTTATCTTTTTTATATCCAAAAAGAGAACCATTTCCTAAGACTTTACCATTCATAATAGCTCTATTCATACCAAATTTAACTCTTTCTGATAGTCTTCTTATTTCGTCTTGAGCCATCGATGCCATAATCGTTAGACGGAG
>CANQWJ010000040.1 GCA_947627525.1 uncultured Bacilli bacterium | reverse complement strand
CATTAACTGCATATTTACTTGCGGGATACATAACGCCACTAGGTTGTCCATAAATACTGACAAAAGAGCTCGTATTTAAAATGACACCACCATGTTCTTTCATGTAATCGACAATAACTCTTGAACACATGTAGACAGCACGAACATTAATATCCATAATCTTATCATATTCCTCACTAGTATACTCAGTAAAAGACGTCTTACTAGATACACCGGCATTATTAATCAAAATATCAATCTTGCCATATTTTCTAATAACTTCATCAAAAGCCGTACGTAGTTCCTCTTCCCGATTCAAATTGGGATAAAGTCCCATTACTTCAAAAGATGGATCTTCTTCCTTTAAAGTTGTTACGGCCTTTTCAACTGTTTCCCTTCTTGAACCGAATAAAATGACTTTGGCTTTATTCTCTAAAAATTTATGAACTATTTCATAACCGATACCACGCGTACCGCCTGTTACGATAGCAACTTTTCCCTGTAACATGAAACCACTCCTATCTTTATTAAATTATAACACTCTTTATCTAAAATTTGTTCGCTTTCCGATAAAAAATGTTATAATAATGGACATAGTTATTTGGAGGAAAGACAATATGGAAAAGTTAAAAGTTACTAATCTCGCTCTTTTTGCGAAATCCTTTTATTTATTAGGCGATACCTTAAATTATTGTTATGATTGTAAGTATTGTCGTCTCAATGGCGAAAAAGAAGAAGAGAAACACTTTAATATTCTACCAGGAGATATCAATCCCAACTTCATTAATATTCCGGTTGCTGTTAATCTTTTTTATGGTGATCCTCTCCTCCAAACTGATAACACGATTAAATTATTAAAAGAATTAGAAAAAAGTGGGCATAAAGGTCCTGTCATCATAATAACTAAAGGAGATTTCCGTAAGTTTCCCGATATTCCTTTTAACTTAGACTTGCATGTCGCTTTTTCTTGTTTTGGTACGGATTCTCATTTAGATGGAAGTATCATGGAAAGATTTGAGAATAATTTAAAAGCTACAAGAAAAAGAAAAAATAATTATAAATATTCGATTGAGTATCGCCCTATCTGTTATGGTATCAATGATAGTGAAGAAGTTTTTGATCGTGTCTTATCACTCGCTAAAGAGTATGGTCTAGCTATTGGCTACTCTGGCCTCCAAGGAAAACCAAAAAGCGTTAAAATTTGGGAAAGTGAAGGATTAGAGTTACAACCCTATCCAGGATATACCTTTGGACATAAGAAAATAATTGCTGATGAAGTAGTAAAACTTTTTGAAAAGAAAGCCGAAGAGTATGATGTTCCCGTTTTTAAAAAAACTTCTTGTCTATTTACTTACGTTCACGATTTAGAACGCGACTACAACGCTCATTATTATCGTCCTAATGAAGTTGGATGTTTTGGTTGCAAGATGGAAGATAAATGTTTCACCTACAAAAACAATCAAGAACAAAATCCTGATTTAAGTGATATCATTCCTTTTGATTATGAAATAGAAGAAAAAGAAAATCATGTTTGTATCTTAAAGAAAAATGGTATATGTGAATTCCCTACTCCTGATTGTAGTCGTATTTCTGGTAAAATAATTAAAATTAAAGATAAGTTGACAACATCAGATGTCAGAGTGATAAAATGGTTAACGGGATATACAGTTGATGCTGACTTCGTTGAAAATCCCTATATAAGTGAAAAATGGGTTAAGAATCCCCAATTGATTAAGAAGAAGTAAAGGAGTAAATATGGTAATTGGTATAGATATTGATGGCGTTATTCTCGATTTTGAAAGAACTGTAAACAATCGCGCTGAAATGTATGATTTATTTGAACTACATAAAAATGGTGTAACTAAGAAAAAAGAATTTTATTCAGTTAATCGTTATGATTGGACTAAAGAAGAACGTGATTATTTTATTGCTAACTATTTAGTTTCGGCAACCAAAGAAACACCATTAATGCCTGGAGCTAAAGAAGGAATGGACTTTCTTCATCAACAAGGATTTCGCCTTGAAATAATAACCGCTCGTGGAACACTTAATAGAAATATTAAAAAAGCTGCACTTGATGCTTTAAAAAAATATGATATCTATTATGATGATATTCATTTCGAAGTCGAAGAAAAAGTATCCCTTGCGAAAAAATTAAACGTTCAACTAATGTTAGAAGATAATCCCAATACTTGTCAAAAATTTATTGATGCAAAAATACCCGTTATTTACTTCCGTGATAAAAATAGTCGTAAATTAAAAGAAAATGAATATTTAAAAGAAGTATCTAATTGGGGTGATATTTGTCGCTATATCTTAAATGAAAAAAATCTATCCAAAAAGGTGTAGATTTTTTCTTTTTAATGTATAATTAAATAGTAATGATAGAGGTGCAATAATGAAAAGTAGTATTAAAAAGATGACTAGAAAAGATTTTTTATATATCGTTTTACCAGTCATCATTCAAAGTATTTTATATTTTATTGTTAAGTTTTTAGCATTCAACGTCCATACTATTCATTCAAGTTTTGATGATAAATTACCATTTATACCATATTTTGTCTATCCCTATGTTCTTTGGTATTTGTTATTGATATTAGTACCATTCATAATTTATGTATATGAAAAAGATAAATTAAAGAAATACGATCAATACTTCTTAATATGTAGTTTTATTAGTATTTTTATCTTTTTAATTTTTCCAACCACAATTAATCGGGCAGTTATCGAAGTAAATAGTTTTTCCACACTAATTGTGGATATAATTTATCGACTTGATACACCTATTCTTAATTGTTTCCCAAGTATTCATGCTTTAAACAGTATGATGTGGGTAATTTTCTTTACCAAGAACAAAAAGACGCCAATATTTTTAAGATGTTTAATAGTCATATTATCAATAAGTGTTATTCTTGCAACCATCTTCATCAAACAACACGTCATTTATGATTTAATGGGATCAGTTGGTGTCTTAATAGTTGGATATTTAATTCTTAAAATAATTGAAAAAAGAAAAAGTAGTTAAAAACTGCTTTTTTTAATTTTTAATATCTCTCTTTATGTAAACGATATTTGTCGTCACATATAAAACGAAGATGGTAATTAAAGATATGATGATACCTCCACCAAGCGAAAGGTCAAATTGATCAAGAATTCGTATGTACCACTCGCCAGCATCATATATAAGTCCACAATCAAAATACATAAATGGTAAATAGATCAAACTCTTTATTTCAAAATTAGAACAGATGTAGAAAAGAATTGGTGGCATAATTCCTAAAATACTTGTGATGGATGCTGTAACAGCGGTATTTAAAGTAACTGTTGATAAGAAGAGAAGAATACTCAAACACGCAATGACAGGAATACCAGAAACAAGCATCTGAATTAATAAATATAAGAAATAATTTACTTCTACAACCTTACTACCAGTATAGACAAGTTTTGGTAATAATAAATCGTTAAATCCTAGTCTAAAGCCGGCATAAAAATACATTATGATTAGACCAATTAACCAAATGATATACATATGTAAAATCAAATAAATGAACTTACTAAGTAATATTTTCCATCTTTTAACAGGGGAAGAAATTAAATTCTTAATCGTTCCTTTATTGTGTTCACCACTAATAATACCACTACTAGTAATCGCAACTAAAATAATGACGACAATCGATAAATGAAATACTTTATTAGTCAAATGTTTACTAGTTGTATAAGTATCACTATGATCTGGTCCACGCCAATCTGAATAAGAGATATCATGTGGAATATTGTGTTTGCTACTATAAAGAATTATGGCACTCTTTTCTATAGATTTATCAACTTTTTCCATTCTAAAACATTTTTTGATATATTCTTCTTTTTCTTCTTCTGTTTCAAAAATTATAAAATCATCATCAATTGAATCACATTTTACTGGTTCTGAATACTGAAGATAATTCAATACTCTAAAATCTGAAGCATCTTCTATTTTTTCATCAATTATTGTTTTAGCGAGTTCCATTTTACCTGAACTTTTTGATTCATTAAAGTCATTAGAAATTTGATATGATAAATATAAATAATATTTATTCTCTTTTAAAAGTTTCTTATAATCATCAATAACTCTATTATTTTCATTTTCAATATCATCAATATTATCATGATTATCACATAATTCCCTTGCCTCCCTATAAATTCTTGTATCATTATTAACAATATTGGAATTACATATATTATCTAAATTTATTTGATCAGGATAATTTTTAATTATATCTATAACTTTATTTTCCATCAATCTATCAAAAATTGACCATATTAGTTCTTCATGCCAATCTTGATCTATTTTATTTTCATAGAAATATTTTTCAATTTCTATTTGAGCTTTATAATAATATAATTCAAATTCATCATTAATATTTTTATTTTCTTTACTTAATAATTGTTGATATTCTTGATCTAAATGATCTATTGTAATTTTATAAGATCTATTACTTTGTGGTCTCTGTATTAATAAAAAATATTCTCCTATGACAAGTACTGATATAAGCATTGTTAATATTATTAATAATAATTTTTTAATACTATAGTTCTTTATAAATTCACTTCTAATTAAATTAATAAATTTCATATTATCACCTCTAACTCTTAATATCCTTTTTTATGTAGATGACATTAGTAATACCATAAAAAACAATAATAGTAATTAAAGAAGCAACTATTCCTATACCTAAATTCATATTGACTTTCTTTAGGATATCAGTATAAAACTCATGTTTATTAAATATAAATCCACAATCAAAATATGGTAGTGGTGTATATATAAGAAAATTTAAATTAAAATGTGAACACATAAAATATAAAATTGATGGGATTATTGCTAGAATTGTCATAACACTTGTCGTTAAAGCTGTATTTAAAGTAACAGTTGATAAAAAGAATAAAATACTTAAAAAAGCAATGACCGGGATACTTGCGAAAAACAAGTCTTTCAATAGATATAGATAATAATTTACTTCAACGACTTTCCCACCTGAATAGATGAGTTTAGGTGTAATTAAATCAGTAAAACCAAATTTAATTCCAGCATAAATACTCAAAACAACGACACCAATTAACCAGATGATATATGTATGTAGAATTAAATAAATAAATTTACTAAGTAAAATCTTATATCTCTTAACGGGTGTTGTAATAATATTTTTAATCGTTCCCTTACTATGCTCATTACTTACAATACCACTACTTGTAATACATACTAGAATTAGAACAATAATTGTCAAATGAAAAGATTGATTAACCATTGTTTTACTAGTGATGTAGTCAAAAGAATTATTAATCATTCCTGAATAAGTCGTTTTATCAAAGACTAAATCATGTTTAATATCATTTTTTAAACTATATAAAATAATCTTTTTATCTTTTTCCGCATCTTTTTTTAATATCTTTTGATATCTAACATAATCTTCATAGGAAGAATAACCATATGTCGCATAACTTTCATTATAAGTTTTTTCATCACTGATATCACTAATTGGTAAGTTACTGTATTGTAAAAAAGATAATGCTCGCCAATCATTTACATCTTCTACTTTTTTATCAATGACTAGTTTAGCTACCTCCACTTCATCAGGATAAGTCATACCCTGATCAACTAAATATTGTAAATATAAATAGTATTTATTTTCTTTCAATAATTTAGAATCATCCTCAATCATCTTTTCTCGTTCAGCAATTTTCTTATCTAAATCTTTATCATTATAATGATCACATCTTGTTGCGATTTGCGCTACAAAACTCGATGCATAACCATCACCAAATTCCGTTGGTTTATAACTATCATTTGAACAAATATTTTTTATAAAAGAATTGTCAATATTATCAAGAATTAATTTATCAAGATAATTATTATCCAAATAAAAGTTAATTTCCATCAATAGTCTATTGCGCCAATCATAATCAGAAGATGAAACTTTATTTTTTACAATGTATTCATTCATTTCTTTGGCAATATTCATTTCATACAATTTGTATTCTTCCTCAAAAGTTTTATTTTCTTTAGCACTTAATTCTTTATATTCATACTCATCAAAATGAAAGTAAGCATAATTATCACCAGTATCTTTTTGATAAAACCTATTAGTAAATTCAACTAGACCAACACCAAAAATGGTAATTACTAAAATAATGAAGAGTAGTTTTTTTAAACTATAGTTTTTAACGAATTCACTTTTAACTAAATTAAATATTTTCATAATGCACCTATTTTTTGTCTTTCTCAGTCTTAGAAAAATATTCCTCTTCTAAACTGATATTTTTATATTTAACTTCTTCAATACCAAATTCACTATTTACTTTACCTTCATCAATTATGAGAATACGATCGCATATATTTTCAACTTCTGATAAAATATGACTACTAATCAAAATACTCATATTTTCTTCACGGGAAATCTTTCTTAAAATACCCCTTAATTCTTTTATTCCTAATGGGTCTAAACCATTTGTTGGTTCATCTAATATTAAAAGTTTTGGTCTCTTAATAAGGGCATTCGCAAGTCCTAAACGCTGTTTCATACCTAATGAATACTTTTTTACTTTATCATCAATACGATCTTCAAGTTTGACAAACTTAATCATTTTCTCAATGTATTCTTTATCTTTTATATCATTGATAAGAGCTGTTATCTTTAGATTCTTTCGTCCACTAATATTTTGATATAAATCTGGATTTTCAATAATTGAACCTGTTTTAGAAAGAGCTTCTTCTAAATTCTTTTTATTATCATAACCGCAAATTTTAACACTACCAGTATCTTTTTTATAAAGACTTAAAATCGTTTTAATAAGCGTCGTTTTACCAGCACCATTAGGTCCAATTAAACCGACAATATCTCCTTCATAAATATCAAAAGTAATATTTTTTAATACTTTTCTCTTACCAAAAGACTTAGATAAACTCTTAACTTCTAAAATTTTACTATGATGTTCTTTATCTATTTCTTTCTTCTTAAAGTTTCTTTCACCATTTAAAAGTTCTTGAACAGTAACATGAAAAATTTCCGCCAACTCTTTTAAATAATATATATCAGGAGCATTTATTCCTCTTTCCCATTTTGATACAGAATTATCCGTTATGCCTAATTTATCCCCTATTTCTTTTTGAGTATAACCTTGTTCCATACGAAGTTCCGCAATAAATTTGCCCATTTTCTCTTGATTCATAATTTCACCTCATAAGAAAATTATATAAAAATTATCTAAAAAAACAATGACTTATTAAGTCAGTTAAAAAGTAGCACTTTTTTAAGTACTACTAATTTTTTTCGCTTTTACTTTTTCATTTAATTCTTTTCTTTTTTCACTAAAAATGAATGACGCAAAACTTGATATAACGGCATCTTTATCAACTTTTTCGCGACTTAATAAATTATTAGTTAAATAAGCTGTTATACCACCATTCTGTTTATTGTTTTCCCCACCAACTATTTCTTCTATCAATTTATTTAAAGATTTACCACTTTTCACATAATCAAACATTTCCTTAGTCAAACGAAGCCCTAATGATTTTCCTGTAGATTTTTTTCCATTACTATCTTCAACAATACAATAAGTAACGATAAAAGGAAGCCCATTTTCATCAACTGTATATCCACCCTCTATTGAACATAAATAATCATAAGTAATTTGTTCTTGTTTGGCAACCCTTTTTAATCCTTGATTGCGATTATCAGCACCTCTAATTATTTCATAACCAATAGGTCTTTCATTAACAAGCGACGAAACACCATAACAAACAATTTCATATTCTTCTATTCCTAATTCTTTTAAAGCAAGTTCTAAACTCTTTCTTTTACTCGGATTTTTACTACCTAATAATATTTTCATAAATCCCCCTATTTTGTTTTATTTTTGTGTATCTTTTTTCTTTAATGATGTATCATTAACAAATTCTTTTCGTGCTTGATAAGAAGAACTTTGTCCTAATTGAAAAGATGTTATGCGTTGTTCTTCAACATAACCAAAATCTTTTTTTAAATCTTTATCAAATACTAACATAAGTGTCGTATCAATAACCTTAGTTGGCGTCTCTAACCAACAATGTCCACCTTCTTTTTCAGCATTCAAAGTTCCTTTTAAAATTGGTAATATGCCACTTACAATATCAACATCATCATAAGAGAAACTCAACTGCCTAGATGCTCCTACACAATTGCCAATATTATAACCTAAAGTAAACATATCAACAAATTCTTTCATATCTGGAACAAACGATACAAAATTTTGTGAACATATTTTGTTCCATTCATTATCATCAAAAAATCTAAGTTTACCTTTTTCCATATTTTCTTTTACAACACTTTGAAAATGCTCATCACTATTATAAAACTTCCAAAATAAATCATATGCTTTTATATTTGTATCCATAATATCAACTTCCTAATTTAAATATATAAAAATTTAAGAATAAGTGCAATAAAAAAAAGAATTTCATAGTTAAATATTTCTAATCCATTCTCATTCTCTTTACTTTTTGTTTAACGTCATATTTACTTTCCAAATCTTTTAAATACTTTTGGTAATTAACTATATATACCCCAACTGACATTGTATCCTTTTTCATTCCTGGATACTTTTGTGGTTTACTTATTTTTATACCATAATTTTCTTTCAACCAAACAAGATATTCAGAATAAGTATCAGTTCCAGGAATTATTGCTAAACCAACTCTAAAAGAATCTGTAAAATTAGAATAAAATAAACCATCATCTGTTACTATATTATTAGAAGTACAATCTTTCTCTTTCATTGCATTTCCCTCCTTAAAATTGTTCTATATTTTAACATAAATTAATATATAATGCAAGAAATAATAATTTTGTCATTTCTTATTCCCAATAAAATTTATAAAAATATATGTTATAATCTTTATAGGTGATTAAAATGATTTCTAATGGTATAGATATAGTTGAAATAGATAGATTTTCTAAACTTATTACTGACAATAATTTTTTAAATAAATATTTTACTTCTAATGAATTAGACTACATAAAAAAAAGAAATAATAATCTTAGTACAATTGCTGGAATTTATGCTAGTAAAGAAGCGCTTTTAAAAGCTATTAAGAAGAGAATGAATATTTATCCCATTAACGATATTGAAATATTACACAATGAAGAAAATGCTCCTTATATCGTTCTTCATAA
>CANQWJ010000039.1 GCA_947627525.1 uncultured Bacilli bacterium | reverse complement strand
TTTATCATCGTAATTGTCACCAGCTAGAATATAAGTTGTAAAATCACGATCACTTCCCTTAGTAACAGTATAACTACTACTAGCAAAAATCGTTGGACTAGTCGTATCAACAACTTCCAAATTTATTTTTTTCGTAAACTCTTCTTCGGCATAGATATAATGAAATTTTATTTCTTGTTTTCCTAATTTATCAGTATTTATTTTACGATCATCTGTTATGAGAATATTTGATTTATTAACTACTTCTTCCAAAGTAGTATCGCTATATACTTCAACTTCAACATTGTCACTAAAACCAATTACTTCTTCAGCTTTTCTTTGACGTTCTTCCTTCAATTTCTTTTCAAGGGTCAAAACAGTAATGGGAATAACAATAACAAAGATAATTCCTATGATGATACCAATAATAATTTTCTTTTTCTTTCCTAAATTTTCCACTTTTACACCTCTTTTAATTAAATATATTTGTTGCTTTTTCTACTACCATAGATATCTCTCTTAATTTGTTCTCTAATAATTTTTTATCTATCAATTTTAATTTGTATTTAGCTACCATCGTTGGTGACATACTTCTACTCATAGCATATTCTACAACTTTTTCATCTTTATCTGTACATAATATTATGCCAACACTTGGATTTTCATTATTTTTCTTTTCTTGCTGATCTAATGCTTCTAAATAAAAGTCCATCTTTGAAATATATTCAGGTTTAAACTTGCCAACTTTCAATTCAAAAGCCACTAAACAAGATAAATCACGATTGTAAAATAAAAGATCAATAAAAAAATCTTCTTTACCAACTTGTACTTTATACTCTTCTCCAACAAAAGTAAAAGACTTTCCTATTTCTAATATAAATTTTTTTAGATTTTTTATAATTGCTTTTCTTAAATCAACTTCTGAATATCCATTTGGTAAATCTAAAAATTCTAACGAATACAAATCAAGTATTTTAGTATTAGGGAAATCTTCATCATTATTATGTTCTATTAATAATGATGACTTTTCACCTGATAACATGTATCGCTCATAATAAGAACTAGAAAGTTGTCTATTTAATTCAGTTTTTGAATAATTATTTTTTATAGTCAATTTAATATAAAATTCTCTTTCCTCTTTGGAATGCGTTTTAGATAATATTAATAAATTATTAGTCCAATTCAATTGTGTCACTAGTGGTGACACAATTTCATCATCTTTATAAGTTTCATAAAACTGTTTCATTCTATATATACTACGTCTATTAAAACCTTTTAAAGTTGGGTATTTATCATTTATAAATACAACTAAACTATCAACCACTTTACTTCCCCATTTATTATTTTGAATTTGTTCACTAACAAAATGACCAATATCCCAATATAATTCAATAAGTTCTTCATTTACTTTTCTATAAGCATTCGCTCTTCTATTTTCAATCATTTCAATAATCTTTGAAAAATCATCATAATACTCATCATTCTTCTTGAAACTGCTCATTAATAATTCCTTTCATCACAATTATTCTTCGGTGGTAATTTTTCTTTTTTATGAGGATTTATCGTAAAGTTAAGACACAAACACTCTCAACGTGATAAGTATTAGGAAACATATCACAAATATTAATTTCTTCTATTTCATATAATTCTTTTAAGTCGACTAAGTCGCGCATTAAAGTAACGGGGTCACAAGAAACATAAACGATTTGTTTTGGTTTAATGCGTTTTAAATTATTTCTCGTTTTAGAATCTAGTCCTTCTCTTATTGGGTCAACGATGACTAAATCAATATCGTTAAAAGTATCTAAGTTATCTTCGGTCTTTCCAAGAATGAACTGGACATTATCTATACCATTCAACTCTTTATTACGATTAGCGTCCAAATAAGCATCTTCAACAACTTCAATTCCTTGGACTTCTTCAACGTATGGACTTATTAAAAGAGAAATGGTTCCCGTTCCACAATATAAGTCTAATCCTCTTTTAAAGTTCTTATCTTTAACTAAATCGATTACTTTTTGATATAACATCTTGGTCGTATATTCATTGACTTGAAAGAAAGAACGATTAGATATATAAAACTCTTTATCCAATAATCTTTCCTTAATGTATTTATCTTTAGTAATTACTTGATCATTAATAATTATTACTTTAATATCCGTAAAACTCTTACGAAAATCTTCATAATCTAGTCTTCCTCTAACAATCAACATTTGTTCATTAAGCGTTGTCGTCTTAATAGTAACTTCATAAATTAAAATATCTCTTTTTAGAATATATTCTTTAAGACGTTTAATTATCGCATTTATTTTATCATCAACTAATTTACATTCATCAATGACAACTAAATCATTAGTTTTCTTTTTATAGAGACCTAAACTTTTATTATCACCATGAAGAGTAATCTTATTACGATAATTAAATTCCTCATTACTACTTATTATATCTTTTACTTTTATATTTTCCTTCAACATTTTATCAATTAATTCTTGAACTTTATTCTTTTTATAATTCAATTGTTCTTGATAAAGAAGATTAATGATATGACAACCACCACATTCTTTAGAATAAGGACAAATACTTTCACGATAATATGGGGAACGTTCAAGATAATTTATAACGCGACCTTCTTTAATACCTTTTTTGTCTTTTACAATTTCAATATCAACTAAATCATCTTTTAGAGTATCATCAACAAAAATTATTCCTTGTTCTCTAATTATACCTCTTCCAAAATTATCTAATTTTTCAATTCGCTTATTTAATAATCTTTCCATAACGACACCTTTAAATTATTCTAATCGTTCTTATTATACATATTTTTACCTATTTTAACAATACTAAAAGAGATGGTGATAGTATGAAAATAGTTGATAAAATTAAGCGTGATACGGGAAATAGTTGTGATATTATCTATAAAAAAATAATTATTAATAATAAAGAAATAAATCTCATTTTTAGTGAGGTTCTTTCTAGTGGTGATTATATCAATGAATATATAATTGAAGCTTTAGTAGATTTAAAAATAGCTAAAGTAGATTTTTCTTTAATGAATATAAAAAATTATTTAACGAGTAATAATATTGTTGAAATATATACCTATAAAGAGATGTTAGATTATCTTTTTAAGGGCTTTTGTATTCTTTTAACTAATGATTGCATTTTAGGAATAGAAGCTAAAAATGATATTGATCGAAGTATTCCAACTAGTGACGTTGAAGTATCTATATTAGGTCCTAAAGATAGTTTTAATGAAAAGTTTAATGATAATATTGCCCTTATTAGGAAACGTTTAAGAACTAATGAACTATTTATTGAAAGTCTAAATATTGGGACTTTATCAAAAACAAAAGTTGGAATTTGTTACATGAATAATATTGTTGAGGAAAACTTAGTCCAAGACGTAAAAAAGAAATTGGACTCTGTTAATATCGATGGCATAATCGATAGTAGTTATCTTCGTAAGTATCTATCTAATTCTTTGATTTTTCCAACGATTAATGTAACGGAACGTCCTGATATTTGTAGTCAAGCCCTTCTCGAAGGAAAAGTTGTCATCATTGTCGATAATAGTCCTTTGGCTCTTGTCTTACCAACCTTTTTTATTGACTTTTTTCATACCCCTGATGATTACTATGAAAAAAATACCAATATTACTTTTATTAGATTGTTACGTTTAATTGCTTTTTTCATTGCCGTCTTTCTTCCTGGTATCTACATTAGTCTAACAACCCATAATATTGATATGATTCCATCTTCTCTTCTATACAATTTGATCAATCAGCGACTAAGTGTCCCCTTTCCCAGTTTTGTGGAATGTATTCTACTTCTTTTAGCTTTTGAAATTCTTCGTGAAACAGACTTACGCATTCCTAGTAAACTTGGTAGTTCTATTTCAATTTTAGGTGGCTTAATTCTTGGTGAAGCGGCAGTCACCGCTGGCATAGTCTCCCCTATCATGATCATTGTTGTTGCCATTTCATCAATTAGTGGTCTCATCTTTTCCAATATTTCTATTATTTATTTAGTACGTTTCTTACGTTTAGTCACTGTCTTTTTAGGAACGTTCTTAGGCTTTTTTGGCATCTTTCTATCCTTTCTCTTAATCATTATTAAACTTGGTAGTTTAGAGTCTTTAGGATATCCTTATACTTATCCTTTTGCACCCCTTTATAAAAAAGAATTATCTGATTCCATCATCAAATATAATACTAATCCTAAATATCGCAATTTATTATTAGCTAAAAAGAATAAGATTAGAGGTCGATAATATGTTAAAGAAAAATATTTTTATTTTTTTAATTTTACTAATAACTATTTTTTCTCTTAGTGGATGTAACAATTACCAAGAATTAAATAATGTCATGATTATTGATGGGATTGGTATTGATAAAAAAGATGATGAATACATAGTCTCTTTTAATACTTATAATCAAAATAATAAATATGAAACATATAAAATAACAACTTCTAATATAAATGATTCCTTTAATAAAATCTATCTTAAAGTTAGTAAAAAGATTTATTTATCCCACTTAAATATCCTAGCTTTAAGTTCTAATTTAGATAACTTAGATATCGAAAATATTATTAACGCTTTTAATAGACGTCAAGATTTGCGAGGTAGTTTTAATGTCGTATTAATTCATAATTATGAAGATAGTTTCTTTAAAAATGATTCTTTAAAAATAAAAGATATTCTTCATAATAACTACTTAGAAAAAGGAAATGTCTATCCAACAACTTTTAATGATTTAATCAATGACTATTTAGATTTAAATATTGCTTATATTCCCATCATTGATAATAAAACAAATACTCTTATGGGCATGCATTCACTCTTTTCCGAATTTAACTTTTATGATTTAACGACTAGTTCCTTTTTAAATCTATTACAAAATAAACTAAAGACTCTTACTCTAACGATTGATGAAGATGAAGTTAATTGTAATAATATTGAAGTTAAATATTTAGTCGATAAGAATAATGTAAAAATAAATATTAATTTTTCCTATAATGCTAACGTCAATAAAAATAAAATAATATCTTATCTTGATAGTAATATTAATAATTTTTTAAGTAATGATTACAATCTAAATTATTTTCATGACTTAATAAAAAAGAAAGACTATTTATTTTATAAAGATAATCCTAAGCCTAATATTAATTTTGATATTACTTATAATTTATCAAAAGAAGAAATAAATAATTTAAAGGATGGTGATCTAATTGAAGAAAATGGCAAGCATTAATTTATCAATTATTATAATATATATATTTCAAGCTTTCTTTTATGCATTATTCTTAAATAAAGCTATTAATAAGTTAAATACTAATTATTTTATTTATCTATTAGTATCCATCTTTTTAGAAATAAGTATCATCATTCTTTTTACATATCTGTTTAAAAATAATGAAAAAGGTATTTTTGCACTCTTAAAGAGTAAAATCTTAATAATTATTTTAATGATTACGCCTTTAATATTTAGTATTTTTACTTTAAACTTTGCTTCCCAATACATTAACTTTATCTATTTACATAACATTGATAAGATATATGTCATAATTGCTTTAGCTTTGGTTTTATTTTATTTGTTAAAGAATAATATCTCTTCTTTTTTTAGAACTAGTACTCTTATTTTTTACTTTTATGTTTTTCTTGAAATTATTACTATTTTATTATTAATACCATATATTGATATCAATAATCTTTTGCCAATTACTAGTGATTTAACTCTTTCTATCAATAATAGTTATTTATTTTTAATCATTTTGGTAAGTCCTATCATGTTTTTATTATTAGTACCTAAGAACTTAATTAAAGATGATAAAAATAGTGGTAAAAAAATATTTCTAACTTATATAATTAGTTCACTAATAATTATTTTTAAAAGTTTTTTAGTTATATCTATTTTAGGATATAATGCGCTTGATATTTATAATTATCCTGATATTATCATGTATAAAAATATTGAACTATTCTCTATTTTAGAAAGAGTTGAATGGTTATTGTGTTTTAATAGTATTACGAATTTTTTCTTCTTAATCAGTTTATCATCTTTATATATTAAAGAAGGAATTGATTATCTTTTAAATTTAAAAGGCCACTATAGTAAAACTGTTTCCTTTTTAATTACACTCATAATTTTATTAGGATCTATCTTTTTAAAGATTGACTTTTCTTATATCGTTTATTCTTTTTTAATTTTTTTAGTTATTCATCTATTTTATGCTATTTATAGGATAATTAAATAAATATAAATTTTCATTATATTTTCACACAAATTTCATACTAGTAAAGTACTATTAAAATGTACTAAGGTACAGTATCAATAGATACACAAAAAGAAATCGTTGAATTCTCACCCAACGATTTCTTATTTTTTTATCTTTTTTAATTATTTTTAAATGCATCTGTTCCGAAAGTTACTTTTGATAGTGTTTCTGGATTAGCTGTTGTACTAAAGGAAGTAGATTCAACTGTTACATTACTTATGATGTCATGGAAAGCATTTTGATTAGTAGGATTAAATTCGTCATACGCAATACAAGCATAAACAACAGTTGTAGGAGAAACAGCAACATATAGATATTCAACTGTATATCCTGAATATGAACCAGTGACATAGAAAGCTTTTTTACTATTAAGAGTTGTTGTTGCATCTTCAACATTAGTAAAGCCATTACCTTTTAGAGTAACTTTAACATTTTCAACATTAACATTGTTAATAGAAACATTTTTATAAGCAGCTACAACTGCCATAGTATTATCATTTGGACCATATAATAGTGCCGCTTTTTCACCTTCAAGAGTATAGTCTTCTACTCCATATCCCTCTGGTAATTTAAACTTTAATCCATTTAAAGATGTTTCATTATATTTAGAAGTTGCGATCTCTTCTGGTTTGGGAGTCGTCGTTCCGGTTTCTGTTTGTGTCTTATCATCTGTTTTAGTACTTTCTTCTTTATTACCATTTAATGCTAGAAAGGCAACAGCAGCGACTAAAACAACAATAATAGCAATTAGTACAAAGACAATAGCATTATTCTTCTTAGTTGGTTGTGGTGTCATTCCCCCTACTGGTGCTGGTTGATTAGCAACTGGTTGAGGCATTGGTTGATTAGCAACTGGTTGTTGAACAGGACTAACTGGTGGTGTTTGAGTTGCTACTTCAGGTACTGGTTGATTATTTTGAACTACTCCACCATCAATAGTAGCTCCACATACTGGACAAAATTTATCTCCTTCATTAAGGACCGCATTACATTTTGGACAATTCATATTTTTACATCTCCTTCTATTCTAAAAATTATTTTATTATAAATAATCTTTTTTTTAAACATATTTAATTATTTTTTTTATTACTTTACACTATTATTTTACCAATTTAATATTTGTAAGACTATTTTTGATGTCCGCAAATATTTTTTCTGTGTCATCATTTAAAGCAATTTCATATTGAAAGATAAAAGTTTTTTCTTCATCCAACTTTATTAAAAAGATAACGACATTATAGTCTTTATCAACATCATCATAATGAACCTTTTTAACACCTACTAAACATTTCATGTCACCACATTTTAATTCATCAATACTAGAATCAATTTCTGTTGAACTAGAATTTCTATAAAGTGATATTTTAGTAATTGCTGAACTATATTTTATATCATCAATATAAATATAAGAGGCAATAAAATCTTTATTTTTTAATACTCCATAGTCTTTATCTTTTAAAAATTCATATTGATATTTATCATTTAATGAAAATTGATAATTCTTAAAATTAATCGTTGTATATGTATCTTTTTCTTGATTCTTATTTTTAGAAAAGATAAATACTAATCCTATAACTGATATAATTAATATTAAAATTATTCCTATTATTACTATTTTTTTCTTCTTCATACTACTTTACCTCTTCTAATGAATCAACAATTAGGTCAATTGAAGTTCCATATAAATCAAATTCATCATTATCATTTTGATAAATAATAATAAAAATATTTTTATCTTTAAATAGTGTAATAACTTCAACTTGTCTTTCTTTTTCATAGTCTTCATATAAATAATAATAGATATTATTATCTTCATCAGTTTCATTATATATTTCATTATAATTATCATTATTAGATACTACTTGATAAGATAAAGAGTCCGCTAAGTCGGTTTTATCCTTAGCTTTTATTGTATCTGTATATGTAATATTTTTTATATAAACTATAGCATTACCATCTATGGCTTGAAGTCTAATATCAGTATCATCTTCTAATTCAAAAGAAGTATCATAATTAAATTTTAAAATCTTAGATTCATAACTCTTTATTTTTATATCATTTGGCTTTAAAAAATTTAAAAGAATTCCTACTAAAATTAAAACAGTAGCAATAAATATTAATAAGAATACTTTTAATTCAGAGTTGAAATTAATTCTACTTTTCTTTGCCATAATTAATCAACTCCTTCAACTGTTATAATTATAAAGCCAAGATTATTAGTTACTTTTATCTTTATATCATCTTTTTGATAAAGATTATTACCTATTTTTTTATATCCATTATCAAGTAGTGTTTCACCATAAGAAACAACAATGGTATCATTATCTAAAACTTTATATTCATCTTGTTGATAACGAACTATTAAATAACCATTTTTATAGTAACTACTATATAAAGTTAACGGATAATAATTACTTATAAGAGGAAGTTTTAAATATTTATTCCAGATTTTCTTAGATACATTATTTTGATTGGTCTTCTTATCTTCATTTTTTAAATCCGCAAAAGAAACAGATCCAATTTTTTCAAATGATTCTTTTTCAAGAGCATTAATAACATCTTTAATAATACTTATATCAATCGCATTATTTAGTCCTGAATTATATTTAGCATCACTAGTTGATACACTAGTATTAATAGCTATTACTTCACCATTCATATTGAAAACAGCTGAACCTCTATCTCCATCAATTAAAGGAAGAGATGTTCTAATAATTTTATAATCATCTTGTAAAGTATCAAAATAAACTCCTAATTTTATTGATGTTTTTAAACCCAAAGAACTACTTATAACAGCAATTGGGTCACTCTCTTTTAGTTTGCTAGAGTCACCTATTGTAACGGGCTTACCAAACTCTTCATCCAGTTTTAGAAGGGCTAAATTAGCACTGGGATAAGTAGCGACAATTCCTTTTATATTATGAATTTTCTCACCATTATCAACAGCGTAATAACGCGCTGCCCCATTTTTTATCATTGCATAAAGTCCATCATATGATGTAACATTAACAGATT
>CANQWJ010000038.1 GCA_947627525.1 uncultured Bacilli bacterium | reverse complement strand
ACTCATATTAGCTAAATCAGCATTATTTAAAAATAATGAATAGAATGCAGCATTAGCTACATGAGGAGATGATAGTTCCTTAATTATTCTTGAACGTGAGTATGGGTTTTCTTCCCCTTCATATACAGCATCAGTTATTCTAACTCTTGATCCCTTAGCATTTTCATCAGCAACAAATCCAAATAAATTACAAGCTTCACATAAGAAATTTTTATCAATACAAGGAGAGTAACTCTTAGTTTTGTCATTTACAACATCTAATAATTCATCAATGGTACGGTGATATGCTTCTTTTCCAATAGCAGCAGGTGAAAGATAGACACGATGTTTTGGATCTTTATTCTTAACGGGATCAGCATTATGCCAAACTGGTATCTCTTCTAATTCATCAACATCATAACCAATATACCATCCTGACCTCTTACCTAGATTCTTATTTAATCCCTTATCATTATAAGCATCTATTATATCTTTTAGTTTTTTAACAGCATCATTAATTCCCGTAAATCCTCTTACTTCATCACCACAAACAAAGATACTATCATGAATACTATTTTTGCCATTTTTAAAATCTTTTTTAACACCTAACTCACCAATCAAAAGGATTCCTGTTTTATCACCATTTTCACTAATTTCTAAAACATTATTCATAATTCCTCTTGTCTTACCAACAAAACGAACTTTATCACCAGTTTTATAAGTTTTACCATTACAATTTAATCGATTGTATTCATCAACCATATAAACAGCATCTTCACTACTACGATTACGAGCAAAACCTTTTCCCTTTCTTGCAGTATGAAGAGCATAACGCGTTGCTTTAAACAAATGCCAATCACCTTTAGCGTCTTTCTTTAAAATTCCTGGCAATTTAACATCTTTAGTTCTTGATATAAAACTTTTATCAACATCAATTGTGGATAAACAAGAATCTGTAAAGACTTCAAAATCACTTCTTAGCATTCCTCTTAATTCACTACCAGGAATAACAGGTATAATAAAACCATTTTTCTTTTCTTGATAATTATGGAAGGAATATATATGGAAATCACTATCAATATGTTCCGTATCAGGAATAATGGTTTCAGTCTTAGTAATTAATTCACAATCAATATATCCCGTTAAATCTCCTTTTTCTTTATTTGTATCATATCTTTTACATCCATCTTTATTTAAAGAAATAAAATTATAGGGATTAATATAAGAAACATTAGAATCAACTGTTACTGGATTGTTTTTGGAGTTATTATGATTTTTATTATTACCATGATAATTATTACCATTATAGAAATTACTCATATAACTCACCTTCTTCTTTACTAAAACCAACTAATCTTGAATTAGACAAAACAACTTGTTTATCTTCATTTTCTTCAAAATAATTTCTAACAACTAAACGAATTCCTTTTTCTACTTCATCACTTGTAACTTTAAAAGGTATATCTACTTCTCTTCCAATCTGAGTTATAGTCGTAAACTTATCATTAGAAGATAAAATTTTATTACCCGAAACGTACATGTATTCATCAAAATGATCTTTTTCTAAATCTTCAATTACTTCACTATAAATAAATTCTTGTTTTTCTTCGTCTAAAACATATTTAATTTCTAAATCTTTATTAAATATTCTTATTTGCGTTAATAAATCATAATTGACTTGACGATTAAAGATGATATCTTCATTTTCATATATACCAACACAAACTTTATCATAGAAATATCCTAAAATATAGGCCTTAGTAATTTTCTTTTCTTTGATAGAATTAATAATCATTTCTTTAGTCATAATCTTCCTCCTCAATATCTTTAAGAGAAATATTTTGGATTAGTTTATCTAAATCGCTTTTTTCATCATTTATAGTTACATCTAATACTTCAAAGATTCCTCTACCTATTGATGTTTGACCACCTAAAGCGATTAAACCATTTTCAATATCTTTAATAGCTAAAGCAATTAGTCCCAAAATGTAATCATTAGTTACCAATTTATTGTTAATAGTAATTGTTTTGGGTACTTTAATAACGAGATTAGTCTTTCCATTAAAATGGGATCTTTCATTAAAGAGAGCACGATTTTTATTACCACCTGAGAAACGATCAATAGTATTTCTAACAATAGTCATTTCTTTTCCTTCACTGATAATTGATTCTTCAATGATTACAGAAGAAGCTTTAGCTTTTTTATCTTGGACATACCCAAACCATTCATCAATCATTTTAGAACTTTTAGCTCCTAATAATTTATGATAATAATTGATTTGTCTTTTTAATAATCCATTCCAACTAGTTCCAGGGATAACTGGTACGCCATTTGCTTTAACATGTTCAAAATCGACTTCTCCAGCTTTAGCACTATATGCTTTAATACTTATACCACCCTTTTGTTTTAACTTAACATCAATAACCTCATAATTTTCATTATTAACTTTCGAAATAGCCATTTTTTCATAATTATTACAATTATATTTATCAAAATTTAATAAAGCAGTTAAATCACTTTTAGAAAAATGTTTTTGATAAGCCTCAACTATTTTCAATTTACCAAATCCTCTTTTGGCTTTCATTCCAACAAGAATAGTTCCATTATTGATATTATTAATAATCTTTTGAACAATTTTTTGCATTTCTTGAGAATCATCATTTTCTCTAATCGTAAGTTCCATACGAAAATCTAATTGAGCACCTTTTTCAACAATTTCAATATCAAATTTAGCACCTTTTTTACTAACTTTATCTTCATCGAGTGCTACACCATCACGAATTGAAGTATGATAATTACTAGTTATAGTAGCATCAGATATAAATAATGGACATTGAGCTTTTGCTATTAACTTTTTACCATCTGAAGCAACTTCTTCAACATCTGGTAAAATGATGTTTTGTTCAAGTTCAGATAGTGAATGAACAATTACACCAGCCAAACTAGTAGCAGGTATAAAAATATTATTTTGCGAATCTCTAATCAAATCGTGATCAGTTAATTCATCACTTCCATTACCAATCGATAGAGGTGATAATGTTTCTAATTTAATATAATAATATATTCTTTCTGTTATCATTATTTAGCACCTTCTATCTTTTTTTGAATTAATATTTGTTTAATATACTCTAAATAGTACTTATTCATTGTTTCTTCATCAATTGAAGTTAAGTTCTTTAAATCTTTGATAGTTGGTAAATCATCGACTTTACTAGTAACATTTGTAAATAAGTTTTTAACAACACGATTTTTCTTAATATCTTTTATTTCACTAATATTATTTATAAAATCATTTAAGTCATTTGATTCTTTTACCATTAATAATAGTCTTCCAATAGTACTATTATTAAGTTTTGTTTTAGAATTGTTTTTAACAACATCATATAAGATATCATCACTTATAGAGTACTTAATAGCATTTACTAAAATATCTTTAAAATTTTTATTTAACTCGGAAATATCTTTTGATGAATGGACTTCTTCATATTTATTTAGATTTAATTTACGATTATTTTCATATTTAGAAATATCAATAATTCTTATATTACCATATCCTTCACTAGTTCTTTGACCAATGATATATTGATCTTTTAAAGATACTCCTCTTTCTGATTTAAAACTAAAGATACTTCCCGCTTTAAAAGCTTCAACTTGTTCTTTTGGTAAATTCCAAATAATGTTATAACCAGCAACTTTTTCATAATTGATAAAACTTCGATCTAAAACAATATCGCTTCCTAATAGTTTTTTCATTTTATCAACAAAAGCATTTTTATTGATTGTCACATTACCATTATCATCTAAAATAATAGTATCAGATGTTAACAAGACAGCAAAATCATGATAAATTTTTTCTTGTTTTGAACTTAAAGATACACTAACATCTATTAATTTCAAATTTCCATATTCAGCTGTTTTACTCTTACCAACACGATAGATATCATCAACTTTAATATATTTTTCTAATAACTTTAAATATTTAGCTTTGCCAGTTATTTTTCCTAAAAAATATTGACCATTTTCGATATTCAAATATTGGTATAGAGTTCCTCCATCTTCTCTTGATAATGCTTTCCCAAGACGTTTATTTTTAGCTCTTTGATGGTGATAATCAAACGCCATTTTTACATCAATTAAATAATTATTTTCATCAATAGTTACAAATTTATCACCAAGACTAGATAATTGAACATTTTTATCATCAAGTTCGCTTATTTCTTTAATTTTATTATAAAATTGATCTGTCGTATTTTTTACTTTGGTATAACTAAATGGTACTGGTAAAAACTCTAAAGCATTTTTATTAGAGATATAACAGTTTTGATATTTAACTTTACCATTTAAAAAAAGATCAATATATTCTTTTGGCATTTCTTTAAAGACATCTATTTTTTTATCTTCAATATATCTTCGAGCAATGTTACCTAAAATATTACTACCAGGAATATATTTTTTAGATATCTCTGACTCTTGTCCGGCAATCATTAAATCAGATTCAGCTTTAAATAATAATTTTATTTCTATATCATCTTCATCATCCAAAGTAATGGATAAATGTTTTTTATCACTCGCATTATTTAAGTCTTGAATTTCTAAAACTACTTCACCAAATCCTCTAGTTCGATTCATTCCCATGTGCGTAACTAATTTGGATACTTTAGAAATAAATTCCTTTTCTTCTTGATTATCTAATTCAATCCTACTTATAAATTGATTATCTTTATTTACTACTCTTGTTGACCTCAATGAATTATCTTTACTAGTACCTGTTTCATCATCGATAGCAGTTTGATATCTAACATTAGTAAATAGATTTATGAATTTTTGTTTATCAACATATTTTTTATATTTAGTTGGTACATATTTTAATGAATCAATAATTTCTTCATAAGATGAAAGATATGCATTACTAAGTTTGATACTACCAGGATTATTATTTCCCTCTATTCCAAAGATTTCATCAAGATACTTAGTAGCGTTTTCATCCCAATCACAGTATTCAACAGCAGCTTCTTTTAATAACCCTTTAATTCTTTTAGCTGGAATATAAGGAAATCCATATTCATCATAACAAACATCATTATCGATCAAACTTCCTAAACCAGTTCCAGAAGAGGCACATAAATCACTTTTTAAATTAATTATTAATTTATATTGCATTATTTAACCTCCTCTTTATATATATCTAAGAATTCTAATGCATCATAGTATTTAGCAACATTATCTTCATAGAAAGCATCTACTTCTAATGGAAAATCTTTATTTTTACTTCTTAGACGTTTAATTTCCAATTCGACATCAGCCTGACTTTGGTAATACAAATCTCTTAACTTTTTAGCACTGCTTCGAGAAATATTTTTAATTTTATTAATTGTATCAATAAATGTATCAATATCAACTTCCTTTTGAAGACTATTAGCTTTTTTCTTTTCTTCTTCACTATAGATAGCATAAGGTCTTCTAATTAGAGATTTATTTTCGATACTAGTGTAGTTTTCTTTTCTTAGTTCATCGATATCGTCAATAATTACTCCTGAATAACAATAACAAAAATCTAAGTAATTACCAACTTTACCATCAATTTTATAGTTATCATTCTTTGCTCTTTCTTTAGCTTTACTACAACATTCTTCAGCTAAGTTATATCCTTTATAAAATGGGAAATGACTATGAATAATCGCAATTCCACCACAAGCACTAAATGGATATTTTTCTTCATACATGTATCCTTTTCTTATCTCTTTAATGAATTCCATCGATACATCAAGACTGATTCTTTCATTACAAACGAAAGTTATATCATCTCCTGCTTGAATGAGTGGTCTAAAAGGATATGCATTATCAAACACTTTAATTCCATGTCTTCGACATATATCTTTTAAACTATCTTTAACACGATCAATAGCTTTCTCTTCAAATACTTCATGAATATCATTAGAAATCTTACGCATTCTTCTTACTGCTTCCTTATAGTCAGTTACTTCTTTCATTATTTGTGCAATATTATTACCCATACTATTACCATCGATATGAACGATTGCAATTAATCCTTCATTTTCAGAAGTACGCATCTCATCAAAGTTTTTCATAAAAGTAATTTCTTGATTTTCGTCTTTATTAATCTTTTTATACTCTAATAATTTTTGATATGATTCATAAGTAACTCTTCGATTGGTATCACTATCTTTTTTAGATAGAGGAAGTCCTGTCACATTATCATACTGAACAATTGGAACAATTCCCGCTGGTTTATTAAGAGGTGTAATTGCTTTCACATTAGCTAGTTTATCTTTTAATGTTTTCCAATCTTCTTTATAATTATTAGTCTTACTAGCACAAGCATGACTAAGAGATAAACCATAAGCTTTTTTAGATATTTCTAGTGACATTCTCTTACTAATTTCTTCATATATTTTTTCATCACGATATAGAACAACTAGATTACCACCACCATAATATAATAGTTCTACTTCAATGTTTTTATCATCTTCAAATTTTAATTCATCTTTGTTTTGAACATCTATTACATATTTACTAGAATCACTATATTTATCTTTAACAGCATTTTCAAATTCTTTTAAAACAAGTTTATCAACAATAGAAGAAGCACCAACGATTTCTTTTAACACATTAGTTCTAAATATGTAATCTTGAATACCCCTAACATCATAAATAGCTATAACTTCACTATTCAAAATCATTCACCTCTTTCTGTAATTTCGGCCTTTAATAAAGTAATTATTTGTTCTTTTATATTTTGATATAGATTATATGCATCTTCTAATTTACCTCTATTTTCATCATCGATACAATAATCAATTAATTTCTTAATATGATAATGAGCCTCTTCAACGATATCTCTTGGATTTTTTAATGTAATATATATGTGTTTATTATTTTTAAGATCTTCTATTTTTTCATTTATACCATCTTTTAATATTTCTTTAGTAACAAAGCCAATTGTATGGGCAGATGTATTACGATAAGTTCTTATCATATCTAAAACGTTAATAGTATTAATTAACTCTTTTTGTTCTTCATGTGATATAAGATTAAGTTTAAGAGTTTTAGATAAAATGACTTTTAAAGCACCAGCTCCAAAATTTCTTTTATCTTTTATGAAAATTATTGGTTTTAAATAATCATAATCACTATATAGTTCATCAAATTTATCAATTGATGGATTAATATTATCGACAATGATATTATCAATATCAAAACCATTAGTAATTTTATATAATACTTTTTTATAAAGATCTTCAATAATAGTTTGCGCTAGTAACAACCAGTCATTTATTTCTAATCTTTTAGCTTTGACTTGTAATATATTATAGTTTTCAAGTAATAAACCATAATTAGTATTGATATTTTTAAAATGATCATCAACTTTCTCATCTTTAATAGGATATAATTCAATTCTTTTAAAAGAAAGATTATTACTTGCAGCTAAAGCAACTTCAGTATTACCAATATAACGATAATATAAATTTTTAGCATATAAATTGATTTGCACATTCTCTAAATAATTTTCTTTATAAGCATTTGATGTTGCTTCATATACTCCAGCATAATCATATTTAGCAAATAAGTGTTCAATACTTTCCAATAATAAGAGTTTTTTAATATTTGTCATTTTTTCTTCAGATGTTCTATTATTATTTTTTTCTTCAATATTTACTTTACTTATATCTTCTTTTATTTCTTCAAGACTCAAGTTATTAGTATATGGATAAGATCTTCTTTCTGATTTACTTATACCAGGGATTGCTACTTGAATCATCTTAAGTTTTAAATTGGAATTTTTATTAGTTATCGACATTAGATTTAAATCTTCTTTCATAGCAGGAGTTCCAGAAGTGACATTAACTAATATTTCATAATCTTTAATATTTGGTTTTTTCTCTATGTCACTAAGCATAACTTGAATTTCAGGATAAAATGAACCAAATTTATTAACATCTATTCTTCCAATATCAGTAATTTTATTTAATTCTGTTTCAACTTCTTTATCTAAATCATTGCCTTGATAATTATTAGCTAATAAGTTTTTTCTTATTTCTTCTCGTTTTTTTGAAACTTCTTCTATTATTCCTCTTGGAAAATAATTAATCTTGATTTTATTTTTTCCTTCAATTTCACCAACAGCTATTTCTAGTGCATGAGTCTTAGACTCTTCAATTGCCATATCAAAAGAAAAATAAGCATATATTTCTTCAATAGGATTACCATCAGTGTGATAGTTTCTAATTATGTGTAACAATGATCCATCATTATACTTACCATTATTGGTATATGGATCATTATATCCAACCGCAGTCAATAAAATTTTCTTCATAATACATCTCCTTAAAACAAGATTTCCTACAAATTTATTATAGTATAATAATTTAAGGTCTTCAATATTTCAAATATTATAAAATGCTTTAAACATAAATAAAAAATACTGATAAAAATCAGTACTTTATAATTGAAAATATTTATTTTAGTGTCTTATTACTATTTTTTGGAACAATTTTTCTAACTTTTACTTTTGGCTTATCAAAAGCATCAACACTCTTAAAGTGTTCAATACCACCAAATTTAAAAATGCCCTTCTTAATTTCACCGCAATCAAATAATGCACCATCTTTAAATACCATTCTCATTTTAATATTCCTTTCTCATAGTTTATTAATATAAACTTTAATCAAATAATATTATATTATATAAAATTTTAGAAAAAATAAAAAGTGTAAAATTACACTTAAATAGTATTTGCACTTTTCATTTCTTTTACTTTTGGTCTTTCAGAAGTTAATGATGTTGTTGTCCATACTTTTTGTTGTCTTTCAAGTTCACTTATAACACTACCTCTAGTTTTTTCGTAAGAAGTTAAAAAGTTATAATATATATCATATTTTGAATCACAAATACGACTAGCATTATCTCTGAATAAAAGACTATTTAAAGCTCTATTTTCAGGAAGTAATGCAAAGTCTGGTTCATCTTTTTCACCACTCAAAACAAAAGAAATAACTCCTAAACTTGAATGTGTGTTACTAGATAAAACAACTTTTCTTCCTTCTTTTTCACATAGAACATGCAATGTCCAATCACTCAAAGAAATATTTTCTTGTTTAGAACTAAGCATAATTCTTTGTTTACCAATAAATATTTCATCCATATCACATTTAACTGCTGCTACTGCTCGTAAGTCATATTCTTTAGACAATTCAGTTAAATCTAATATGACATCTTGGATAGTGCTATCCATTCTACTTTTAAGTTCCTTAGTAAATCTTTTCATTTTAAAATCCCCCTATTTTAGTCAATCGACCTCTTTTTCAATAACGTCGCATATTATAACATAAATCTTAAAAAAAGTCAATTTTTACCAAATAAAAATCTACCGGCTTAGCTGGTAGATTTTCTCCCAAGCCTATAAGGCTGTCTGCAACTGCACGCTTTGCAGCGC
>CANQWJ010000037.1 GCA_947627525.1 uncultured Bacilli bacterium | reverse complement strand
TAACAATAATCCCTTTTCTTATGAAGAATCCCATGGCACTACCAGTTGTTATTCCTTCTTTAGAAGCACTATCGATTATAACGACACTATCTTTATTTTTTTCGTATATAGACTCTGGTATTGTATCCTTAATAGATTTTAATTTATCATAATTTATTGAAGTAAAACCACTTGGTACATAATTAGAAATATTTGATAAAGTTGTACTATTTTCTTTATTTTGTTTACGTTCATCGATATCCATCTTTTGATAATAATCTTCTAAGTCTTTAACCCATTCCACATTTATTCGTTTTACTTTATATAAACCACTAACTTCTTCATAAACTATCTCATATTCATAGACAGCATCGATCATAACATTAGTAATACCAAAATTACCTTTATAATTATCAACATATACTTGAATTAGATAACGCGAAGATGAAGCATAAGTTATATTATATCCATCAATTTTTTCAAACTTATAATTATGATCAGCAAGAACTGATGCAAGTGCCCAAGAATCAATATTTGAATCATACCATTCTTTATATTCCTCATTATCATTAGAAAGAGTACTATCTGTTAATTTAAGATATGGTGATCTTAGTTGATACTTTGCAATATTATCATAAAATTTATCACTATCAATATCATTTAAAGCATTAGTAATGTTGTATGCTAAAGTAACTATTTTTTCTTCAACAGCACTATCTATTTCAACACTATCAACTTCTTTAATACTATATTTATTATTAGATAATCTAGATATGTCAGAAGATAGCTTATTATCTTTTAAAGACACTTTTAAATCAGTATTAAAATCAATATTTATATTCTTGTTTAGGTTGATGTATAAAAAAGAAACAACTACAATTATTATCAATAATATTGGTAATACTAAGACTACTCTTTTTTTCATAACTACTATCCCTCCAATTTCTTTAGATCGTCTTGGACAATCTTATAAATTTCAATTGATAAAGGGCTAGCATTATTTCCGTTACTTAAATAGTCAACCAAGGCTTCAGCAAAAGTTTCAGCATACATAACTGTTCCATCGTTGATAGTTGCCGCATAACCACTTATTTCTTTGCGAAGTGTTTGTTCATCTTTTTTTATAGAACTACTATCATTAACATTTGACACTGCTTTTTGGACAACACTTTTGGAATATGATTGATTTCCCCATTCACTATAAAAGGCACTATACTTAGAAAAATCATCAACAATCAATTCATCGATCCCAAAATGACTAGCACTTATATAAAAGTCTAAAGCATGAGCCGTTTCATGAACAACAATATCTTCAGCTTTAGAATTCTTAGGATGAAATCCCCCTTCTAAGTCTCTTTGATAAGTCTTTAATAATTTATCATAATCTGAAAACATATGAATACTCATATGAACTCTTCTTAAATAAGCAGCATAAATGTCATTTGAACCAATAATTTCACCAGTATAATTAGCATATTCATTTCTTGATCCCTTACCAACAACATAAGCATCGACTATTTTTCCATCAATATTATTATTTTTATAAAAGCTTTCTAAACGAGAAACGAGTCCCGTTAAATACTTAGTATCCATTCCGCATAAATAACTATAATTTAGATTCAACTTATTATTTAAATCATTTGATGTTTTAGTGTAACTAGCATTATTACAATACTCATTCCCCTCTTCTTCTTTTTCTTTTAGAATATTGAGAACACTATTATAAAATGACTCACTAGAAGACGTTTCTGAAAAGTCATATTTTTTAAAATCCATTGATTCAAAGTCTTTTTGTTCTTCTTGAGGATTTTCTACTTCTTCATGACATAAACTTCCATTATTATCCTCATTACAATAAATATTTTTATCTTCATCAGTTAAATACTTTTTATTATTTTTAGGTATCATTATTATTACAATGATTAAAGAAAAGATAATGATAAGACAAGCAAGGATAATTGGTAAATTATTTTTATTATTAGTTATTTTATTACTTATAGTATTATTTATCTGACATCCACAATTAGGACAAAACTGGACATTATTAGGTAAAAATTTACCGCAATTACGACAATACATATTAATACTCCTCAATAGTAAAATCTAATAATTCACCTATGAACTTTTCATCAATTGGTTCATTTGTATTTGATATATTGATATAATAAAATAAAGTATCATCGATTTTATAATATACTTCACTAGAATAATACGTTGCCGTTTTTTTACCATCTAAATAATAGTCACCACTAATAACAAAATA
Source organism: uncultured Bacilli bacterium (assembly GCA_947627525.1). Classification (GTDB taxonomy): domain Bacteria; phylum Bacillota_I; class Bacilli_A; order RF39; family UBA660; genus RUG11788. The sequence continues at coordinate 7,200 of CANQWJ010000037.1, read as the reverse complement.
CGTAACATCTTTTTTAGCAATCGTTTTCTTTTGAATTTTTGAATCTTGAATATTACGATATCTTTCATTATCAGTATAACGTTCTAATACATATTTGTGATAACTCTCTACTCGTTTATCAAAGCCACTAAGACTTTCTTTTTCCAATGATAGAGAAAAATAAATTTTATGAAGTAATTCTTCGAAGGAAAAAACTGTCGAATAATAATTATTAGAAATTGAAGTAAGTTCAGGATACTTATTAGGTATTTTAAAATTGACAATATACCCATGCTCATATTCATTCTTTTTATTTTGACGAATACTACCTACTTGATAATCTCCTTCTTTTTTTACATTTGAAAACACAGCTTGTTCTTTTTCTACTTTAACATTATCAAAGAGTTCTTTAATGGCATCTTTTGACATTGTACCATTTCTTACTGATATTTCCATTTTCAAAATTTCTTCATCACTTAATTTAATCGCAATGTACCAATATTCATTGTCATTAAAAGAACCTTCTGGGTATATGCGACTAACTCGATTAACCTCTTGAACCAATTGAACTTCTAAACCATTTTTATTTGTAAATTTTTGAATATCTGTATATTCAAAATTTACATAATCTTCTTCTTTATCAGAAATAATTCTCGTTTTAATGTTATTTATATACTTATCTATTGTAGTTGCATCATCATTAATAGTGATATCGATTCTATTTTCTGAATAACTTTCACCATTATCGAGTTGTTTCATAGTATAAGACAAATCATATTCATGAACACAATCAGGATAAGTAAAAGATATTTTATCGCTATTACGTGTATTAATAAAAGTAGATATCTGTTTAAAATTACTACATACTTCTTTATCACCATATTTATTTATGTTTTTAATTTCAGCGTTTTGACTAATATCTTTTTCTTCTTCTTGAGGTTTTTCTTTTTTAGAATTTAATTGCAAAGTTATACCTAAACTAATGACAACTACACCTAATAAAACAATTATAATCCCAAATATTTTCTTATTCACTACGATCACACCCTATCATAAAAATTATACAATATCGTTATTTATTCTTCAATTGCTTTTATGATAATTTTTAGGGTTTTTTTAATACCATTAGAAACTATTTTATTTAGTTTTTCGGAAATATAACGACCACTTTCAGAGATGCGATTATCATAATTTTTTTGTTTTGATGCTAGATAGTCACTAGCATCAATATCCTTTCCTTCTTTGACATCTTGTTCAAATTTTTCAATGGCTTCATTAGTTAAAATCATATCTTTTTGAAGTTCTGTTTGATAATAACCACTAACTGATAGAAAAACTGTTCCTAAAAAAGCAACTAATATTATAATTATAAATATTTTAAAGATTTTCATTTAGGATCCCTCTTCTTCTTTTATATATTCATTTAAAATCTTTGCAAGAACAGAAATACTATTATTGACTTCTTGGATATTGTTATCAGTTCCACCGACTTCAAAAAGAAAAGTATATTTAGAAAAGTCTTGATTATAAATACCATTTACTCCCTTTCCACTCTTTTTGTAAATACCTCTTGATAGTCCAGGATATTCCTTATTCAATTTATTATTTATTTTCTTAGCTTCTTGTAAATTAATTTTATAATCTTTATGATCAAGTCCAACTAATAACATAATTTTGGCATAACTGACACCATTTATTTCGGTAGTTGTATATTTTCTTTTAACGGAATCACGATGTAAATCAATATAGTATTTCAAAGTTGGCATTTCTTTTTTTCTTTTTTCCATGAAACTCTTAGTAACAGTATAACTCTTATAATATTTCCATTTATTTTTATTTAAGACAGCACTGACACTATCTTCTTCAACATAAGAATAGATACCATACTCTTCTAAATCTTCTTTTAACATGTAGCTTGCCATTAAAACATTGGGAGTGATACTATATTCCGCTAGATATTCACCATTATAATTTTCACTTTGATGAGTGTTATAAATGTAAACAGTTGGTCTTTTATCTTCCTCTTTTATGGCAGGTTTCGTTTGATCTTGATTTGGTTCTCCTTTATTATCATTTTGGGATATGACGTCATCAATGGGTTTAACACTTGTACTAGTCTTTTTATCATAAACTAAGTTATTGATGATTAATGAATTTGGTTTAAAATTGATAATTTTTTTTAAAGTATCATAACTACTGTTTGAAGATAGAGTTGAAGAGTTATTGATTAAGAATTTATAAAGACGCTTATCTTTTACATCAAAATTAATTTTATTTAGCATTTGTAAAGTAAAGATATATGTCATTATTAAAATCACTATAAAAAAGACTTTTTTTAATTTACTTCGTTTTTTCTTTTTATTCATATCATCACCATAAAAAGATTGTATCTAATAAATGATATGAATTTTGTCAAAAAAAATATAATGCCATAATTATCTTTCTAAATTATGCATTACATTGTTTATTCCTTTACTTATTAGAAGAGCTATTTTTTCAATGACAAAGTCTATTTCTTTTGGTGTTACCATCATATTGTAACCAATGGGTGTTAAAACTTCGTTGATCAAACTCTTTAAGTCTTCCATAGATAAATTACCAACTAGTCCTAAAAGATTACTTTTTTCTTCATCGTTTAAAGATGTTCTTTTTTCTTTTAAAAAGTCTACTTTATCGCGCGGTTTTAATTTTTCTTTAGGATCATCATTTTTTAAGTAAGCTATCTTTTGAATTAATAAATTAATAGTATCAGTAACAATCGTCGTCGCATCAACTACCGTTGGAACACCAATCGCTATAACGGGAATTCCTAAAGCATCCTTTGATATTTCCTTACGATAATTACCAACACCACTGCCAGGCGAAATACCCGTATCCGTAATTTGAATGGTCTTATTGACACGTTCAATATTAGAAGATGCAAGCGCATCAACGACAACAAGCAAATCAACATCAATCATTTTAATTATACCTTTAATTATTTCTTCAGCTTCAATACCGGTATTTCCCATGACATTAGGCGTAAAAACAGCGACATTTCCATAATTGGAACTAGCTTCTTTTAAATCAAAGAGATGTCTAGTTACAATTATATTATCACATACTTTATCACCTAAACTATCTGGTGTACTATTGCGGTTCCCCAGTCCAACGACAAGAGTTTTATAATCTTGTTTTAAATTTAGTGAAGTAATGATTTTTTTTATTTCACTTGAAAAAACATTTTGAACTTTTAAAAAGTTATTGTGATCTGTCACATCATTAAATGATATTGTAATATATTTACCCTTTTTTTTAATATCATTATCTTTAAGGACCTCTGTTTCATTGATAACAATATCGCCTTCTTGCCTTTCATTTACTTTTATGGTAGCATTTTCAAAGTTTTCAACAGCATCAATTAAAAGATCGGTCCTAATTGAATAGTTTTGTAAGTCAATTTCTTTATCCATATTTTCACCAATTATAGTGTTAACTTATTGTTTAATTATATACATTTTTGATTATTTTAACATTTTGTTTGCTTTTTAGCATATTTTTTGTTAGAATATATTTAGTCAAAAAAGCGAGGTGAAAAAAATGCCAAATATTAAGAGTGCTAAAAAGAGAGTTATCACTAGTAGAAAGAAAGCTGTTGGAAACAACGTCGTTGAAACAAGTCGTAGAACAGCTGTTAAAAACTTCGAAAAAGCTGTTAAAGCTGGTGATAAAAAATTATCAAGTGAAAAATTAAATATCGCTATTCAAAGAATTGATAAATCTATGAAGAGTGGTTTAATTCATAAAAATAAAGCAGCAAGACTAAAATCTAGATTAACAAAAATGAATAATGGTATGGAGTAAGAAAAATTACTCTTTTTTTTTATATTAAAATAAGATAAAATTAATATAGGTGAAAAAAATGAAAAAGATGTTAGGTTTTATAGCCTTTTTTGTAGGTGTATTTGGTATCGTTTATATTTTTAGAGAAGATATAGGTCGTTTTATATATAAGAAATTTATTTTAGAGGGTGTTGAAATAAGTACTCTTACACCTAATGAATATTATCAAGCTAAAGATTATAAGTATGTGCAACTAACAGATGACTTCATCATCAAAGATAAGCAACAACTTTTAAATGCTTATTATACAATTGTCGATAATGGTAATGATGAATTTACTTTGATGTGTGATAGAGACTACGTTGATTGCTTAGATGATGTAGCTAAACTATCACATGATCAATCTACTCTATCTAATATTAATAGTTTTGTTCATCCTTATAACAGTTTCGCAAGTATTGAGACAGAGTATGATAGTTTAGGTAAAGTTATTGTAAAAGTAAATAGAGTTTATACTAGTGAAGATATAAGACGTATTAATAATAAAATAAAAGATATTGTCACTAATTATGTTGGTAATATTACTGATAAAAAAGAAATTATTAAAAAGATTCATGATTATATTATTAATAATACTAAGTATGACTCTGATCGTAGCGACAAAAAGATTGTTAATTATAAATCAGACACAGCTTATGGTCCATTATTTCAAGGATACGGTTTGTGTGGAGGTTATACTGATGCGATGGCCCTATTCTTAGACTATTATGATATTCCCAATTTTCGTATCATCAGTGAAAATCATATTTGGAATGCGGTCTATTTAGATAATCAGTGGTATCACCTAGATTTAACTTGGGATGACCCTGTTAGTAAAAATGGTAAAGATGTATTAGAATATACTTTCTTTCTAATAACAACGGAAGAATTAGAAGAAATTGAAAAGGAACAACATCTCTTTGATAAAGATGTGTTCCAAGAAATAGTGTCAAAAGAAGAGACTACGAAATAGTCTCTATTTTTTCTTTTATATCTTCTCTAAAGAATTTATATATGCAGTTCAAGACTAAGTAAGTTGGAAGTGCAAATAAAATTCCAAATAAACCTAATGTTCCACCCATAACAGTTACAGCGAAAATTGACCATAAAGGTTTAACATTGTTCGTTTTACCATATACTCTTGGAGAAATGATATAACCGTCAATATTAGGGAAAATAAAGCAAATAATCAAAGTTGCAATAAATAACTTAGTTGAAACGACACTTGCTAAAATTACCGCAATAATATTTGTTATCCATCCACCAAAATATGGAATAACAGTTGTAAAAGATGCTAGTAAACCTAAAAGAATCCAGTTAGGATGACCAATTACCCAGAAGAGAAATGAATATTCAAAGAATTGGATAATCATAAAAATAGTCAATCCTTCAAGATAATGTCCTAATTCATTATCAATACTCTTAATCAATTTAAATGATTTCTTATTATGACGTTTTAAAACACCTTTAACATATTCTCTAATATTGTCCATATCAGCCATAAAATAAATACTGACGATGAAGACGATGATAAACTTTGTCAAGAAATTAATTGATTGAGATAAGAAATTAAATAGACCGCTTGATACATATTTACCAACACTACCAATGATATCATTTAAATAACCATTAATTGTTGATTGATATTGGTTAATATCAATATGGAAATATTTAGACATATCATTTATTATTGTTCCCAAGTTTTTAGAAAGAGAGATCAACTGTTCATAAATAACAGGAATCGTTAAACTTAAAAGGCCAACGAAAATACCAACGAAACCGACGACGACAATTGTTACCGCCAGTTTTTTACGAACACCTTTTGATTCTATCTTACGCACCAAAGGCGATAAGGCATAAGCAATGATAAATGCTAAAATAAATGGGAAAGTTAAATTAAATAGTCTTGTAATTATACCAATCCAATAATCGAAAGTAATAATTCCTAAATAGATAATGGTAAATAATATTAAGATATTTAACAATTTATAATTCAATTTATCTTTATACATCTTTATCACTCCTTCTCTAAAATTATGGTTATAGGTCCATCATTTATTAAACTTATTTTCATTTCCGCACCAAAGATACCGGTTTCAACTCTTATTTCTTTTCTTAGTTCTTCATTAAAGTAATCATATAGTTTTATTGCTTCTTCCCCATTTAGGGCTTTGACATAACTAGGACGATTTCCTTTGGTCGCATCACCATAAAGCGTAAATTGGGAAATTGATAAAATAGATGCTTTTTCTTTATCAATACTCTTATTCATTATGCCATTTTCATCGTCAAATATACGTAAATTCAATACTTTTCGAACCATATAGTCTACTATTTTTTCATCATCACCTTGCGTAAAACTGACTAATAAAACCATCCCATTATCAATCTTTCCGGTAATTTTGCCATCAACTTCGCAAGATGCTTCTAAACTTCTTTGCACTACTATTTTCATTGTATAATTCGCTCCACTTTCTCAACATATGTCATATTCTCTAAATCTCGAATAAATTTAGTTAAATGTTCAAGGTCTCTTACCCATATATCAACTTCATATATAACCTCATCAACTTTACGATGCGTATGCATACTATCAATACTAATATTAGAAGTACTAGCTTTCTGCATGATTTCTAATAGTGATTTATCTTGTTCATTACAATGAATGAATAGTGATGATAAGTAACGATTATTAGTTCGCTCTTCATTCCAAGTAACATTAATCATTCGGTTATCTAAGAAAGCTAAATTATGACAAGAACGGCGATGAACGCTAATACCATTTCCTTTAGTTATATAACCAACAATTTCATCTCCAGGAACCGGATTACAACAATTAGCTAAATTAACTTTAATCTTATCGATTCCTTCAACAATGATATCACCATCACTAGTTTTAGGTACTTCAACCTTTTTGATAGGTTCAACATTTTCTTTCTTATATATTAAATTGACAACATAAGTACTACTAAATTTACCATTACCAATGTTTAAATATAAATCATCTAAGTCAACTACTTTAGCACTCTTATATATTTCTTCAAGATTTTCATCAGTTAAAAACTCATTAAAGGAAAGTTTGCGCTTACGCAATTCCTTTTCGAGATCAGCTTTACCTCTTTCGATATAATTATCCTTTTCACTACGCGTAAAGAAACTACGAATTTTATTTTTAGCTCGTGTCGATTTCGCAATGTTTAACCACTCTTTAGATGGTCCAGGCGAATTCTTATTAGTATTTATCTTAACGATATCGTTATCTTGTAATTCATAATCAAGAGGAACAATACTATCATTGACAATAGCTCCGACCATCGTTTCCCCGACACGCGTATGAACACTATAAGCGAAATCAATTGG
>CANQWJ010000036.1 GCA_947627525.1 uncultured Bacilli bacterium | reverse complement strand
ACTGATATGGTTAATGCTTTATGTCGTGCTGCTAAGAGGGGAGTAGATGTAAGAATAATTGTTCCGGGTATACCTGATAAGAAAATTGTTTATACACAAACGACATCCTTTTTTAGAGTACTACATGATAATGGAGTTAAAATATATAAATACACTAATGGTTTTGTTCATTCAAAAGTTTTCTTATCTGATGATGTTCGATCAGTAGTAGGAACGATTAATCTTGATTATCGTAGTCTATATCTTCATTTTGAAAATGGTATCTATATGGAAAATGTTAAAGCTATTAATGATGTTCGTAAAGACTTTGATGTTACCTTTAAAGATTGTAAAGAGTTAAATGACCAAGATGTTAAAGCTGGTTTCTTTAAAACTTTATGGCAAGCTATTTTACGTTTGTTTGCGCCATTATTCTAATTAATGATTGAAGTGATTTAATGAAATATAAAAAAGAAATATTAGTAACAATTGTCATTACTATATTAGTATTGTTTTTAAGATGGATGAATATATTGCAGATAGAAAACAATTTAGGTAAACCATTATCAATGCTTTTTTTAATATTACTATGTAGTTCTATTTCTATATTGGTTCAAAATAATATAGATAAAAATCATGATAATAAAGTTGTCAATTATAAAAATATAGATATATTAAAGTATATTTGTGCTATTCTAATTATTATTTTACATTTACGTCCCTTTCAAAACTTTTCTGATCAATTAGATTTAGCATTTAACAATATAATAACAAGAATATGTGTCCCAATGTTTTTCTTGATAACTGGTTACTTTATTGCTAAAAAAGAAAAAAAGAATGCTAATTATATAAAAGATTATATAAAAAAGACTATTCCCTTATATTTGATATGGAGTGCTATTTATATACCTGTAATTATTGCTTATGGATTACAAAACATACCTATTATAAATAATTATATAACAACCATCACAATTCCAATGTATCTTTTGATACCACTTATTGTTTTAGGTATTCCTCTTGCTTTATTAGTCGCACTAATTTATACAGGTGTCTATTATCATTTATGGTATTTTCCTGCTTTAATTCTTTCTTTATTAGTATTATCTAAATGGAAGAAAAAGTTTAATATCAAGTATTTGCTTGTAATTTCCTTTTTTCTCTTATTATTCGGTGCTACTGAAACATATTATGGAATGTTGCCCCTCAATTTAAAAGAGTTATTATCATACTATTATAATATCTTTTTCACGACGCGAAACTTTTTGTTTTTTGGCTTATTCTATGTCGTTTTAGGATACTTTATGGGTTCAAAAAAAGACGTTTATTCTAAATACTGTTTTGAAAAACTAGTTATATGTATATTCTTCTTAATATTTGAAGCAATCTTTTTACATGATATAGAAAGATTAAATAGTAATATTTTATTATCTTGTATTCCTTTAACTTATTATTTATTTATCACAACTATTTATTTGACTAATAAGATAAAATTAAAGTTTGATTTTAGAGCTTTTTCTAAATATTATTATTTAATTCATCCAATGATTATTTATATCATTTCTCTATTTGGAATTTTTGGTAATAATCCCTATTTACAAATTGTGTTTGTTTTAATAATTACGCATATTATTTCTTTTATAATAATTAGGTTAAAGAATAAAAATAAGAAGTTAATTATCTAGGGGAGGTATATTATGAATGATAAAAGTAAAGGTATAATAATTGATATCGTTTTGGAGTTTATTCTAGCAATACTTTTGTTTTGCTTGTTGTATTTTGGATATGAATTGTTACATTATCCAACTATAATCGCTAGTATAATAATTTTTCTTTCAATACCATTCTTTTGGGGAAATATCATTCTATCAATAATGGGGAAGAATAGTATTGGTCAAAGGTTGGTTAGAAGAAAAAAATAATATATAAATTAATGCTTAGATTGATGTTTTTCATCAGTCTTTTTTATTCTAAATAAATATTGTATTAATTATCTTTTAGTAATAATATATAAATAGTAGGTGAAGTTATGAAAAGCAGTAAAAAACAAAAAGTAGGGTTTTATAACATGTTTTGGTTGTTCATCTTTGGTTCTATTTTTGGTTGGGTTTATGAAGTATTATTCAGTCTATTAGTTCACAATGAATTCATCAATCATTCCGCTCTTGTTTTAGGACCTTTTAATATTTGTTATGGAATATGTGCTTGTGCTTTAACCTTTTTACTTTATCGCTATAAGGATAAAGGAAATATTCCCCTCTTTTTCATAAGTTTCTTTTTAGGATCATTGTTAGAATATGTAATGAGTTGGGGAATGGAATTAGTTCTTGGTTTTTCAGCATGGGATTATAGTAATATGTTTTTAAATATCAATGGGCGTGTATGTCTTGTCATGTCTTGTCTTTGGGGACTTTTAGGAATTGTTTGGATTAAATTTATTTATCCACCAATTGAAAAGCTCATTAATAAAATACCTAGAAACGTTGGAAATAAATTAATTATCTTTTTATCTGTCTTTTTAGTTTTTGATCTTCTTTTAACAGTAAGTGCGGTAATACGTGCTAAAGAAAAGGAAAAGGGAATAGAACCAAGAAATGCCTATGAAGAGTTTTTAGATAAGACTTTTAACAAAGATTACTTATATAATATGTTTAATAATAGTTGGAGTTGATTACATGAAAGTTTTAGTATTATCTTGTAGTACCGGTGGAGGTCATAATTCCTGTGGTAAATATATTAAAAGTGAATTTAATTTAAATAATATAGAGTGCGACTTTGTCGATTATTTTAGTATTCTTGGTAATAAATTATCTAAAAAAGTTGAAAAGTTATATTTAAAGTCAACTAGTGGTAAAGGTAAAATATTTAAAGAGGTTTATAAACTTGGTGAAACTTATAGTAAAGTTGGACTAACTAGTCCTGTTTATGAATTAAATAAACTAGCTAGAAATAAAGTTCTAGCCTTTATTAAAGAAAATAATTATGATTTAGTTATTTGTCCCCATCTTTTTCCAGCGATGGTTATTACAGCTTTAAAGAAAGATGGTGTTGATATTAAGCTCATTAATGTCGCGACTGACTATACTAATATTCCTTTTTGGAATGAGACGACACCAGATTATTTTGTAATTCCTCATTCTTCTTTAAAAGATGAATTTATTAATAAGGGGATTCCAGAAGAGGTCCTTCTTCCAATTGGTATTCCTGTTTCTACCAGTTTTCAAAAAGGGAAAAGTAATTTGTCTTTGATTAAAGATAAACCTAATATATTAATTACTTCTGGAAGTATGGGCTTTGGTAATTTAAAAGATATCGTTAAAAGCATTTTAAATAGTATTGATGCCTACGTTATAGTTGTTTGTGGTAACAATAAAAGACTATTTAAAGAATTATCTAAAATTAAGAATTCTAATTTAATAGTTAAAGGTTTTATTGATAACATGAATGATTATATTAAAGAAAGTGATGTTGTTTTAACAAAACCGGGAGGTCTTACTAGTACAGAAGTTGCCGTTTTAAATAAACCAATGATTCATATTATGCCTATTCCAGGAGTTGAAAATTATAACGCTAACTTCTTTAAGAAAAATAATCTAAGTTTAGTATCTAATACTTTGGATGAAATCATTATAAATACTAAGCACTTATTAGAAGATAAAGATTTACAAAAAGAAATGATTAAGAATCAGAGTAAGATAATTAATAAAAAAGCCGCTGCCGAATTAGTATCTTTCGCTAAAAAAATAAAATAAAAGAGTCTTTGAACTCTTTTTTGTTTATTTTTTAAATATGGATAAAGTCTTAGTTTTAACTTTATCAACTGGTCGATGCCTTTTATATCGATTAACATAATCTCTTAATATTTGTAAGTCGGTAATGTTTTGTATTATTTTCTCTAGATCACTTGTTGAATACGTTCTTCTTTTGACAAAGTTTTGATATGTCCTTGGTGATACCTGCATTATTTTTTTAAAAGTCTCAGAGTAATACTCTAAAGAATTAAAGCCATTGTTGAAAGCGATCCACATGATATTATTATCATGCTTATATTCTTTTAAACTATTATAGATACGAATACTATTTAGATAGTTGACAATGGTGATACCTAGTTCTTTCTTAAATAGTTTCATAACATAATAACGATTAAAGAAAAAGAGATTGGCTAACTCATCAACAGTAATTTCTTTATTTATATTATTATCAATATAATCTAAAATGTCGCATATCAATTTATTTGAATGCATCTAATCACCAATACCATTATATTATATATTTTTTAAAAATGCCACTATTGTTTAAGTTATATTTATAAAAGCATTATATATTATTGGTCGAAGGGAGGAAAAATAATGAAATATGCAAATTGGGAAAGCAAAGAAAAAATGAAAAAGATTTTAAAGGGGGTTAATCTTGAAACGGGTGTTAAAAAGTCTGGTTTACCAATAATGTATGATGATGAATATCTATACATTGATGATCAACAATCGCATTCTTTGATCATTGGTTCAACTGGAAGTGGTAAGACACAAACTATTACTTTACCAATGTTGAGAATGGAAATGATGGCTGGTGAAAACATGATTGTCAATGATGTTAAAGGGGAACTATATGCGAAGATGGCAGATAAGTTAAAAAAGGAAGGTTATGAAGTAATTGCGATTGATTTTGAAAATCCTAATTTAGGAGATTCTTGGAATCCATTGTTTCTTCCATATCGACTATACAAAGATGGTTATGTTGATCGCGCTTTAGAAATGGTTGAGGATATCGGTTATTATCTTTTATCAAATGATAAAATTGATGGTGATCCATTTTGGACTAATTCCGCTATTGATTACTTTACAGGACTTGTTCTTTATCTATTTGAAAAGGGACAAGAAGATGAAATAAATCTAAATAGTATTTATGCGATGTCCGCTAATGGTACTGATTCTGTTGGTAAAGTTGATTATTTTGATCTACTCATGAATAGCCTTGATAAAGATTCTAATATCTATTGTAATTTATCAGGTACTTTACTAGCACCTAAAGAGACAAGGGGTAGTATTATTGCTGTCTTCAGTCAAAAAATAAAGAAATATATTACTCGTGAAGCTCTATCTAATATGATGGCAACTAGTAGTTTTGAAATTAATGATATAAATAAGAAAAAGATGGCTATTTTTATCATCAATGGTCGTAATACCTTTACTAACAGTTTAGTTCCACTTTTTGTATCACAAATATTTAATAGTGTTGATCTATATGGTCAAAAGAGAATAATCAATATTTTACTAGATGAGTTTGATACTTTAGTACCTATTAAAGACTTTGGTCGTATTGTCAATTATTCGCGTGGTCTAAGTATTAGATTCACAATGTTTATTAATAGTTATATTGATTTAAATAATACTTATGGTATTGATAATGCGGATATCATTAAGATGTATTTTGGAAATATTATTTATTTACTAGCTAATGATCTTACAACTCTTGAAGAAATCAGTAAGACTTGTGGTAATCAAATGACAGAAGATGGTAAAGTAGAACCATTAATCACTGTTGAAGAATTAAAAGTATTTGAACCATTTGAAGCTCTTGCTTTAACGATAAGAAGAATGCCATTTAGAACCAAATTATTACCTGACTATCAAATTGACTATGGTTATGAGACAACTGAAGTAAGTATTCCAAAACGTTCTTCTAAACCTGTAAAAGTGTTTGATATTAAGCAAGTATTATAGAAATGCTATCAAAATTGAGGTTTACTTGACAAAAAACATACTTTTTTCAAAAAAAGAGTACAAAAGTAATTGCATTGCCTTATAAAATATGGTAATTTATATTTATAAGCATAGTGTGCTTACAAATAAATGGAGGTAATAAAAATGAAAAAAGTAGAATTAGTAGAAGCAGTAGCTAAAAAGACTGGATTAACTAAGGCTGATGCAACTCGTGCATTAGATGCAACTTTAGAAGTAGTTACTAAAGCATTAGTTAAGGGAGACAAAGTACCACTAGTTGGATTCGGAACTTTTGGAGTTTCTAAGAGAGCTGCAAGAGAAGGAAGAAATCCACAAACTGGTGCTACTGTTAAAATTCCTGCAAGAAAAGCAGTTACTTTTAAAGCTGGTTCAGCATTAAAAGAAGCAGTAAACAAATAGTTGGAACTGTAAACAAGACCCAAGGTCTTGTTTTTTTGTGCGTTATTTGTGGTATAATTTTTATTAGGAGGGATGTTATGTTAGATACCGCATTGAGAATATTGAACGAAATAACGAATCAAGGTTTTGAAGCATACATAGTTGGTGGTTTTGTAAGAGATTACTTGCTTGGAATCACAACTAATGATGTTGATATCTGTACATCAGCAACCCCTAAAGACATTAAAGAGATATTTGAAAATATTACTTTACCAAGAGTTGATTATGGTGCTGTCCGTTTAAATTTTAAAAATTATCGTTTTGATATAATGACTTTTCGTAAGGAAAGTGAATATAGTAATAATCGTCAACCATTGGAGGTCAAATACATTAAAGACCTATTAATAGACTTACAAAGACGTGATTTTAAGATGAATACGGTTTGTATGGATAAAAATGGTAATATTATTGATCTAATTGATGGTAAAAAAGATATTGAAAATAAAATTATTAATACTGTTGGTGATAGTATTAGTCGTTTTGTTGAAGATCCTTTGCGTATTTTACGTGCTGTTCGTTTTTATACGACTTTGGAGTTTGAATTGTCAGATGAAGTAAAGACCGCTATTCTTCGTACGAAAAATGAACTTAGACGTCTATCTTATCAAAGAAAAAAAGAGGAACTAGATAAAATATTTTGTCATAAAAACGCGAAAAGAGGAATTGATTTAATTATCAAATTAGGTTTAGATGAAGAATTAGAGCTAGATTTTAAGCATTGTGTCTACAATACAGATTTAATTGGTATTTGGTCAAGTATTGGTGTCAATGGTAAATATCCTTTTACCAAAAGTGAAAAAGACTTAATTAATAAGATTAAAGAAGCTCGTAATTTAGATAATTTGGACAATGCTGTTCTCTTTAAATATGGTTTATATGTCAATGTCATTGCGGGAACAATTAAAGGCCTAGATCGTAAAGAAATAGGGGAGAAGTACAATGCTTTACCAATAAAGACACAAGATGAAGTAAATATTACCTCTAATCAAATTATGGGTGTTTTAGATATGGAACCATCTAAAAAGATTAAGGAAATATATGAAGATTTGATTAATAATATATTATGTGGTAAAGTAGAAAATAATTATGAAGAAATAGTACATTACTTAATTGAAAAATATAAGTAGGTGATGGTTTTGAAAAATAAGATTTTGGTTGATGTAGTTAAAAGTAAAAGCCTTGTTATTCCACTATATTTATATCGTTTAAGAGAAAAACTCGATTTGACTTATGAAGAGTTCATCGTCGTTATGTATTTATATAATAGTAGTAATCCTCTTCTTTTTGATATAAATAAAATTAGTGATGATTTAGGTATGGATACGACAGCTTTAATGAATTTAATCGATACTTTGAGTAGTAAGAATATCATTGATTTTAAAGTTATTCCTAATGAGAAAAAAGTTATGGAAGAGTATCTTTCTCTTGATAATTTTTATGAACGTATAAGTCTTTTATTGATGGATGAAAACAGTCAAGAAGAAGATGATAAAAACATCTTTAGTATGATTGAACAAGAATTTGGTCGTACTTTAAGTCCCATGGAGTATGAAATAGTTAAAGCTTGGTTAGAAGGAAATATTAAAGAAGAGATTATTGCTTGTGCTTTAAAAGAAGCAACAATGAATGGTGTTAGTAATCTTCGTTACATTGATAAAATTCTCTATGAATGGGAAAAGAAAGGTCTAGATACTAAAGAAAAAGTAGAGAACTATCTTTCTAACTATAAGAAAAAACAGGAAAAAAACGAAAAGAAAGTTGATATTTATGACTGGGATGAGTGGTTAGATGAAAATGAAGATTGAAGAATTTGAAAATTATTTAGATGAACTTTATGGGGATGCTAGATGTGAATTAGTGTATCATAAAGATTATGAACTATTGATTGCTGTTGTATTATCCGCTCAAACAACTGATAAAAGAGTTAATCAAGTAACGAAAGAGTTATTTTCTAAATATCCGACAATTGAAGAACTTAGTAGGGCTCCAGTTACGGATTTGATTGCAATCGTTCGACCTCTTGGAACAGCTAGTCGCAAGGGTGTTTTTGTATCAAAGATTGCCCAAATACTAGTTAATCAATATGATGGTAAAGTTCCTAATGATCGTGAGGCTTTAGAAAGTATGCCTGGCGTTGGTCATAAGACGGCTAATGTCGTTTTATCGAATTTATTTGATGTTCCAGCAATCGCTGTTGATACGCATGTCTCACGCGTCAGTAAACGCTTAGGACTTGCTAAAGAAGATGATGACGTCTTAGATATTGAAAAGAAATTAATGCGTAAATTTAAGCGTCAAAATTGGTCTAAAAGACATCATCAAATGGTTCTTTTTGGTAGGTATAATTGTAAGAGTAAAGGACCAGATTGCTCAAATTGTCAAATAAAGAATAATTGTAAATATTATAAGAATTTAAAGAGATAAGCATTTTCTTATCTCTTTTTTCATAGTATCTAGTATGAATAATTTTATGATTAGTTTTATAATTACTTTTATTGCTGGTATTTCTACGCTTTTAGGTGGATTTATTCCTTTTCTTAAGATTAATAATAAAGATAAAATTATCTTAACTTCACTAGGCTTTGCCTCAGGAATAATGATATCAATCTCTATTTTAGACTTATTACCATCATCTTTTTCTTATCTTTTTACAAATTATAGTCTAATTAAAGGTCTATTCTTAATCGTTTTATCTTTTTTGTTAGGGATAATTACTTTTTCTCTACTAGATAAACTCCTATCAAAAGATGTTGATAATTTGTATCGTGTCGGTATCTTTTCAATGATTGCGATCATTCTTCATAATGTTCCTGAAGGAATCATAACTTTTATTTTATCAACAAGTGACGTTCGTTTAGGCCTTTTTTTAGGTATTAGTATTGCTCTTCATAACATTCCTGAAGGAATTAGTGTAATGGTACCAGTCTATTATGGTAGTAATAATTTTAAGAAAGCTTTTTTCTATACTTTAATTGCGGGAATTGCTGAACCTATTGGAGGAGTAGTTTTTTACTTATTATTTAAAAATTATATAAGTAATAGTATGCTTGGTTTCTTATTTTCTTTTATTGCTGGTGTTATGATTTATCTATCAATAAAAGAATTACTTCCTAAGTCATTAGAATATAAAAATAGTAGTTTAACATTATTTTCCTTTATGATTGGTATTATCTTCTTTTTAATAGTTCATCTTTTTATGCATTAGAAAAGAAAGCTTTTGGCTTTCTTTTAATGGTTGTATTATAAATAGTGTTGGTGAGAAATCTCTTCACTATTTTTTTAATTTAAAAAAGACATAAGTTTGATACA
>CANQWJ010000035.1 GCA_947627525.1 uncultured Bacilli bacterium | reverse complement strand
CATTGTATCAAACTTATGTCTTTTTTAATAAAAAAATAGTGAAGAGATTTCTCACCAACACTATTTATAATACAACCCAAAAAAGGAATAGTAATATTCTTTTTTTATTAATAAAAGATATTTAATTATTAAGTATATCGTGATATAATTATCCTAGATTATTGAGGTGACTTATGAAGAAATTAAAGAGTAAAGAGTCTAATATAAAAAATAGGACGATTAACTTTTTTAAAGATATATATCATCATCCTATGCATATTTCTACTAGTATTGCTGATATCATAAGACATATTGGCCTATATATATCAACTAATATATTTTTTTGCTTATTCGTTTTATTTAATGTTGTAAATGGTGTGATGCTAAGATATTTTTCAGTTGGTGGAACAAACAATCTATTAGCATATCAACCTTTGCTTGCTGATTTAGCTATTGTTATTGCTTTAGGTTCGCTAGGGTATTTTATGCGCCATAAATTTAGAGTTTTATATTGGTTTATCCTTACTCTAATAGGGACAATTATCTGTGTTGTCAATTCTGTTTATTATACGTTTTATTCATCATTTGTATCAGTATCATTATTGTTAGTCGCAAGATATGCTGATGATGTTGGTGATGCTATTTTTGATATTCTTCGTTTTAAAGATTTCTCCTATATTTTGTTACCGATTTGTTTATTGTTTATTTATTTAAAACTATCTAAAAAGAAATATTTTGATGCTAATGAACCAAAATATAAGGAACCTAAGAAAGCTGTTAGTACATTGCTTTGTGGTGGTATCTTAGGATTAATATTTGTATCAACTTTGAATTCAACTGATTTAGGACGTATTGCTAAACAGTGGAATCGTGAATATATCGTTGTAAAATATGGAGTTTATGTATATCAAATCAATGATATTGTTAAAAGTATTGAACCTAAAATATCAGCTCTATTTGGATATGATGAAGCTCTTCGTAAGTTCAATGAATATTTTGTTAATAAGAGTGATGAAGCCGCAAAAAATAGATATACTAATGTCTTAGAAGGTAAGAATGTCGTTGTTATTCATGCTGAAAGTTTACAAGACTTTGTTATTGGTCTTGAATTAAATGGTGAGTTAGTAGCTCCTAATTTTACAAAGCTTGCTAAAAGCGGAATATATTTTAGTAATTTCTATCCACAAGTTAGTATGGGAACGAGTAGTGATAGTGAGTTTACTTTCAACACTGGGTTGATGCCTTCTGAAAGTGGTACTGTTTTCGTTTCTTATTTTGATCGTCATTATGTGGCTACCCCAGCTCTTTTAAAAGAAAAAGGTTATTACGCTGTCTCAATGCATGGAAATGTCGCATCTTTTTGGAATCGTATGACTATGCATAAAAATTTAGGATATGATGAAGTTATTGGTAAGAGTCAATACGACATTGATGAAACAATTGGTCTTGGTCTAACTGATAAATCATTCTTCCGTCAATCTGTTCAAAAATTAAAAGACATCAATTCAAAACACGATAAATTTTATGCTACATTGATAACACTTACTAATCATACGCCATTTGATGTTGATACTGGTTTTGATGTTACGATGAAAGTAGAAGAAGAGGATGAAACTGGCAAGAAAGTAGTTAATACATATCCTTATATGGAAGGAACTAAACTTGGTCGTTATTTGAAATCTGTTCATTATGCTGATGAAGCTTTTGGAGAATTTATGGAACAAATGGAACAAGAAGGATTATTAGATAATACTGTAGTAGTACTATATGGTGATCATGATGCTCGTCTTGATAAAAAGTATTATGAACGTTTCTATAACTATGACTATAAAACAGATGGCATTTTATCAAAAGATGATCCTAATTATGTTGAGTTTGATAGTTATGCTGAAGAATTAAATCGTAGTACACCTTTTGTAATTTGGACTAAAGATAAGAAAATAAAAGGTGCTAATATGAATCGTGAAATAAAGACTGTTATGGGAATGTATGATGCAATGCCAACTCTTGGTAACATGTTAGGATTCTATAACAAATATGCCTTAGGTAATGATATGTTTAGCTTGAAAGAAAATGATAATATTGTTGTTTTCCCAACAGGTAATTGGTTAACTAATAAAGTTTATTATAATGCCCAAAAAGGTGAAAGCCGTACTATTGGAGAAAGTATTCTTCCAGAGGATTACATTACAAAAAACTGTGAATATGCCGAAAAACTTTTAGGTGTATCTAATAGTATTATTGTATATAATTTATTGTCGAACATTAATAAAAAGGATAAAGATGCAATTGACGAGAGTGAAATAATAGAAGGGGCAAGTTAATATGAAGAAAGTATTAAAAGTATTATTAGTTATTTTGGTTTTATTAGGTTTAGGATTTGGCGGCTATTATGGCTATAAACATTTCTTTAATAAAGAGGGAAAAAGTGTCTCAACTAAGGAAGCTAAAAAATTAGATAGCATTAAAGGATTTAATTATACTTTATATGATAAAAGTACTGATTTATATAAAGATTTATATTATGAGTTAAAAGAAGTATTGGAAAGAGAAACGATTGATTATCAAAAGTATGCTGAACTTATTGCGAAGATGTTTGTTGCTGATTTCTATAATCTAGATAATAAAGTTACTAATCATGATGTTGGAGGATTAGATTTCATCTATTCAAAAAATAAACAAAACTTTGCTTTAAAAGCTAGTGATACGTTATATAAATATGTTGAAAATAATGTTTATGGTGAAAGAAAACAAACTTTACCAGTAGTTGATTCTTTTGTTAATGTAACAGTAACTAAAGAAAGATTTAACTATTCTTCTAGTAAGGATGCTGATATTAAAGTATCAATCAATGATCCAGAAAGTTATGTTGTAAAAATTAGTTGGAAATATAAAAATAATTTAAAGTATCAAACAAGTGCTACCATAAGACTTGTTCATGAAGATAAATATTTATCTATAATAAGTGTCGAATAAATTTTGACACTTTTATTTTTTTTAAAAAAATTACCATTTTAAAAATAAATAGTCATTGAATAATAAAATATAAAAAGAACATAATATTAATACGCGAATAGTTGACAAAATGTGATAAAAATAAACAAATTTTGACAATTTATGAAAGGAGAGGAAAAATGAAAAAGAAGTTATTGTTCTTAATAATTCTAACTATCATGTTTATTATACCTGGTGTACAGGCTGAATTAGATCCTAATAATTTTGCAACTATAAAAGTTATTAGTGATGGTACCAGTGATGTAGATGCATCTGATCCAGCAAACATTGTTGTTAGTTATAAAGAAGGAAATTTAAAATGGGCTCCAGCTGATCCAGAAATTGGTAGAAATGCTGATGGATGGTGGATAGGAATAAAAATAACTGTTCCACAAAATTCAGGTGCTTTCAATATGCAAAAAGCACAATTTAAGATGGGAAGTACTGAAGAAAAAATGAAAAAATCTACTCCAGTTAAGTTCAACGATGTTAAGGATTCGGCAACACACGTTAATGCATGGTTCCGCATAGATGAACAAAAGCTTGAAGGAATCAAAAAAACTGGTGGTGACTATGTTGCAATGATTTATGAATTTGACTGGAATGGTGATGATGAATATGAACAAAGAGCTATTGTAAAAGTTGATCCTGATAAGATAAAATTTGATGATGTTGATAACGAATACGCAAAGGTAACAGTAAATAGCGAAAAAGGCAACCGAATATTTACAGTTAAGAAGGGGAAGTCTTTAAATGAGCATCTAACTAAAGAAGAAAAAGAAGTTTTAAATGAATTAATGACTGCTCCAAAAGGTAAAGAATTTGTAGGAATTTTTAATGGAGATAAAAAGTTTTCTCTAGATACAGTTATAAATACAGATACTGTGTTGACAATAAAGTTTGAAGATGAAAATCCGCAAACTAATGATAATATTATGACATTTGTAACTATTGGTGTACTTGCTATAATTGGAATGGTAAGTAGTGTTTACTGCTTAAGGAAACTAAATTAGTAGTAAGGGTTGAGGAATAGGAAACTATTCCTCTTTTGTTTATAATAAGAAATAAAAGACATAATTAAATATGATTATAGTAAGATAAAGAAACTCAAAAAATATTAGAATTTTTATTCGTAAAGGACAAATTTCATATTTGGAACAAAAAAATAGTAAATACTAAATTTTAAATCTAAATACATATATTTTAATATTTTATTGAATTTATAAAAATTTTTATCATTTTTTTGCATATTATTAACTAAAATATAAACTAAAAATAAATAAATAAATACTATGTAATTATTATTAATTTTTTTAGTTGTAATAGCTTATTAATTTGTATCTCAATGATAAGCCAGTTAATGTAGTTTTTTGATTATAATATATTGACAATTTTTTCTGAGGGGTTGGATATAATATTTATGAAAGGAGAAAGAAAAAAATGCAAAAATATTTTAAAAAAATAGGATTTATTTTATGTGCAGTAGTTACTGTAATGATGGGTACAACTGTTAAAGCAGCTACATTTTATTCACCAAGTGATTGGAAAGGTACAGGAGAAACTGTTGAAGCGGTTAGCGATACTGTTGTTAGATTAAAAGGAGATCGTTCACATATAAGTGAAAATAATACATATGAAGGTCCTTATGTTTATAGCAACAGTAAAGCTAAATTAACTGATACTGATGGAATTACTGAAAGTGTTAATGTTTTATTTGATGTTGATAGCTATGAAGATGGTGCTGTTTTTTATGTTTCTAACAGTATTAATTATAAAGAAAAATATTCAGATGAAGCTATGGTTGTAGCTAAAAAAACAGAAGATAGAGTTGTTGTTTCTCTTAACTGGGATAATGATTCATTAAATGCTTCTATTTCTGAAAAGGGAATTTATACCATTCAATGGAAATGGTATGCTGGAAAAGATAACAAAGTAATGTTAGTCGTTTCTGTTCTAAAAGATGGAAAAGTTATTGATAGTTCTGACGTATTAGAAAGAAATAGTGCACTTTATGATAGTACATCTGGTGATTATAAGAAAATTGAAACAATCAATGCTGAAGTTATAAATAATATTTCTGCTGGATATATTTGGTTTTTAGGTATTGGACATGAAGCTGGTATTGAAGTTTATTCTAAATTACCAGAAGTAACAGTTGAAACAGAAGTTAAAGGTAAAGATGTTACTGTTTCAAAAGAAGCAAATAAAGTTTTAAAGGAATCATTAGAAGCAACAGATGATGAAACGTTAAAAGCATTGTTAGAAACTCATGATGCAACTGTAACACTTGAAGAAAAGGCTATAGAAAAACCAACTGAAGATTTAGTTAAAAAGTTTGAAAGCACAGTAAAAGGTTCTACTGTAACTGATTATTTTGATTTATCTATCGTAGTAAAAGTAGATGGTGAAGATGACCATAATTTAACTAATTTAAATAAAGCTATCACATTAACAGTTAAATTGCCTGAATTGCCTGCTGTTGAAAAAGGATATACAAGAACATACTATATCTTAAGAGAACATGATGGAGTAGTTGAAAAATTGGATGCTACTTTATCAAAAGATGGTAAGTCTATATCATTTGCTTCTGATAAATTCTCAACATATGCTATTGCTTATGTTGATGAAGAAGCTGTAACAACACCTAATACTGGTGACAATATTATGACATTTGTTGTTGAAGGTAGCGTTGCTATTATTGGTATCGTAGCTTCTGCAATTTGCTTAAGAAAAGTAAATGAATAATTTAAATTTGGAATAGGAAACTATTCCTTTTTTTGTGCATAAAGTATTGACAAATGTTATACACTGTTATATAGTGTTATATGTGAGGCGATATTATGAGAATGATCATCAGTAATAGTAGTCCTGTTCCCATATATGAACAGATCAAAAATAATATTATTGATCAAATTATAAGTGGCGAGTTAAATGAAAATGATTCTCTTCCATCAATTAGAATGCTTGCCCAAGATATTAAAATTAGTATCATGACAATAAAAAAAGCATATGACGAATTAGAGAGTGAAGGATATATCAAATCAATTCAAGGAAAAGGAACTTTTGTGGCTGAAAAAAACAGTTCCCTTGCAAGAGAAAATGTTCAAAAGGAAATAGAAAAGAATATTTCTAATGCTATCGAACTTGCCAATAAATATGGAATATCTAAAAAAGAAATATTAGAACTTGTAGATATTTTTTATGGAGATGATAAAAGATGAAGAATGTTATTGAGGTAAAAAGATTAGTCAAAAAATATAAAAATTTTGTCTTAGGCCCAATCGATGTTAATATACCTAGCGGTTGTATCATTGGTCTAATTGGTGAGAATGGTGCTGGTAAGACAACTTTTATTAAAGCTCTTTTAAATATTATTAAAGTAGATGTTGGCAATGTCAAAATATTTGGAAAAGATTACTTAAAAGAAGAAGATAAGATTAAAGAAGATATTGGTGTTGTCTTAGATAATATGTTCTTTTCTAGTAATTTAAAAGTTAAAGAAGTAAATTCGATTATGAAAGGTGTCTATAAAACATGGGATGAAGATTTATTCTTTAATTACATAGATGGTTTTTCATTACCAACGAATAAAAAGATAAAGACTTTATCAGAAGGAATGAAGAAAAAGTTAGAAATAGCGACAGCTCTATCACATCATCCTAAGTTATTAATACTTGATGAACCAACTAGTAAATTAGATCCTGTTGTGAGAAGTGAAATATTAGATATCTTTATGGAGTTTGTCAGCGATGAAAACCATTCAATTATCTTTTCAACTCACATAACTAGTGATTTAGAATATATTGCCGATAAGATTATTTTTATTAATAATGGTGAAGTCATAATGGATAAATATCGTGATGAAATACTTGATAGTTATGGCATTCTTAAATGTGATTTAGATGAATTTGAAAACATCGATAAAGAAGATATCATTTCTTATAAAAAGAATCGTTATGGATATAATATTCTAATTGAAAATAAAGATAAACTTTCTAAGAAATATAAAAAATATATATTGGATAAAATAAGTTTAGATGAATTGATGTTTCTCATAATAAAGGGGGTTAAATAATGCTTGGTTTAATTAAAAAAGATTTATTACTTTTAAAAGATAATATTATATTGATATTGGTATTTGTGTTAATGTTATTAATGATGGTTTCACTTGACTATACTTGTAATGTTATACCTTTTTGTGAGTTTTTCTTCATAATTTTAATATTTTCACTTGTATCAACATTTTCTCAAGACTCTAAGAGTAATTTAAATGGTTATGCGGCTACTTTTTCTAAAGGAAGAAAAAATGTTGTCACAGCTAAATATTTAGTTAGTATTTTATTAATATTAATACTTGCTGGTATATCTTTTGGATTATGGTCATTAGAAGTATTAATTAATTATCGTGGATCATTTTATTATCTTCTTTTTGAATCCATAATTCCTTTTACTGTTTGGACTATTTGTGCAATGATTGTATTTATTTCCATTTTTTATCCATTAGTTTTTAAATTTGGTGTTTCTAAAGCAATGATAATATTCGCATTTGTTACTGTATTATCATTGTCGATGGATTGGTTTGAAGAAAATATCGAAACAGTTTTTAAGTTTTTTACTGATCAACCAGACTCAGGAATTCTCTTAACAATATTATCGCTTGGTGGTTCTTATTTCTTATCAAGAATCATTTATTCAAGAAAAGAGTTTTAGTTGACTGTAAGTAAATAGGGGGTGGTATAATTTATTTAAATAATAATAATTTAGTGGAGGTAGAGTATGATTTTAAAAGTAGAAAATTTAGTTAAAGAATATGGTAAGGGAATGGCTCTTACTAAAGCTTTGGATAATGTTTCTTTTGAAGTAAATAATGGAGATTTTGTCGCAATTGTTGGTGAAAGTGGAAGTGGGAAGAGTACCTTGCTTCATCTAATTGGTGGTGTTGATAAACCGACTAGTGGTAACATCATTGTTCAAAATAAAAATATTTATAACATAAATGATAAAGAACTATCTAAATATCGTAGGAAAGATGTTGGATTAATTTATCAATTCTATAATTTAATTCCTATTTTAAATGTTGTAGAAAATATGGAACTTCCGGTTTTGTTAGATAAGAGTAAAGTTGATGAAGAATTTGAAAAAGAACTCATTTCCCTTTTAAAACTTGATGAATATCTAAACTATTTACCTAATCAATTATCAGGTGGTACCCAACAACGTGTCGCAATCGCAAGAGCTCTTTTAAATCATCCGGCTATCGTTCTTGCGGATGAACCAACAGGAAATCTTGACTCTAATAACTCTAAAGAAATTGTGTCTTTATTAAAACTTTTAAATGAAAAATATAAGCAAACAATAATCATGGTAACGCATAGTTTAGAGATTGCTGATGAAGCTAAAAGAATAATAACGGTTAGTGATGGAAAAATAGTTAGTGATGTACGAAAAGAATATAGTGAGGCTCACCATGAAAATAATGAATAAGTTTACTTTTCGGAATCTTTTAAAGAATAAAACGCGTACGATTGTAACCATCATTGGAACGTTTTTAGCAGTCTCTTTATTATTTGTTGTCGGTTTAATTTTTTCTAGTATTCGTGATAATATGCTTCAAAGTGCAATTGAATATGGTGATCATCACGTCTTGATTAGCAATGACGAGATGGATGATACTTTAAAAAAAGAAATTGAAAATAATCCTAAAATAGATCATTTTGTAACTATTGAAATGGTTGATACAATTCTTGATTCAGAATATGATCAGGAATATTCAGTGCGAAGTGCTTCTTTTGATTATGACGACAACTTTGTTTTAGCAGAAGGAAAACTTCCTACTAACAATAATGAAATTATCATTGAAAGAGATTTAGCTGAAGCGCTAGATATTAAAATGGGTGATACTTTTAGTCGTGATGAAATTATATATACAGTTGTTGGTATTTATAATTCCTCTAAGTTTGATCATTATGTTCATAAGAGTGGCTATAATGATTATTCAGGTATTTTTTATACTAAATCTGAAGGAAAGTATGAAGAGAGATATTATATCTACTTTAAAGATATCAAAGATACTTATGATGAAACTTATAAAATAGCCGAAAAAGCAGGTTTCAATCTTTTAAAAAATTCTAGTTCAAATGATAATCGTTATGAAAATGTCTATCTAAATACTAATTATTTAGTGTTATTTGGTGTCGGTAATGATAAGTTTGTTAAGTTAATGCGAACTTCAATAGTTATTGTTTTAAGTGTTTTAGTGTTATTTTGTTCCCTTGCCATCTATAATGCTTTTGCGATATCAGTATCTGAGCGAAAAAAGACTTTTGGTATTTTTAGAAGTCTTGGTGCGACTAAAAAGAATGTTTTTATTAGTGTTATATATGAAGCTTTTATAGTAGCGATAATTGCTATTCCACTTGGTCTATTATTCAGTTTTTTTCTTGCGGGAATTGCTTCTCTAATCATCAAAAACTATTTTTCTAATATTGAATTTAGAGTAGTCATCT
>CANQWJ010000034.1 GCA_947627525.1 uncultured Bacilli bacterium | reverse complement strand
CAATAAAAGCTTCAAAGATATCCGCAAGTATTACTTTTTTAAATCTTCCCCCATCTTTATCTTCACCATGACCAACCTTAATATAATTACTAAATCCTAAATCTGTGGCATAACGATAACAAGCATTCTCACAAACATAACTTGCTCTTATCTTCGTCATGTCCCCTTCTTCTTTATCTAAATTGCGATATAAATAGTCACTACTTATTAACTCTAAAACCGCATCTCCTAAAAATTCTAAACGCTCATAATCGGCTTTTAAATGATTTTCGTTAGCGTAAGAAGAATGCGAAAAAGATAATG
This sequence comes from uncultured Bacilli bacterium, assembly GCA_947627525.1. Classification (GTDB taxonomy): domain Bacteria; phylum Bacillota_I; class Bacilli_A; order RF39; family UBA660; genus RUG11788. The sequence continues at coordinate 9,860 of CANQWJ010000034.1, read as the reverse complement.
TATACAAGCGACTTTCATTGGGAATAACACCTAATTTTTTAAATAGTTCATCCATTATCATCACCACTTTCATTATATATTATATTCTTTTAAAAAGAAATTCCTTTTATCTTTTTTATAAGTATTATTGAAAAAGAAGACCATTTATTGTAAAATTATATGTGTCTTATAGACTAATAAAGGAGATATTATGAAAAAAATACTTTTAGTTATAATAACTTTAATTTTAGTGTTAACCACTACTAGTGGATGTATTAAAAGAGATAGTATGGAAGATATAAAAATAATTACATCTTCATATCCAACAGAATATCTAGTAAAAGAAATCTATGGAAAACATGCGACAGTGGAAAATATTTTCCCTGATGATGAAAATATCAATAACTATAAATTTAATAATAAACAATACAATAATTTTAGTGAAAAAGATTTATTTGTATACAATGGTAAGAATGCTAATGACATCGCTCTTGAATTAATCAATCGTAATGATAATCTACTACTAATCGACTCTACTCTTGGTATGGAATACAATTATGGTATTGAAGAATTTTGGTTAGACCCATCCAATTTACTAATGATGGCTCAAAATATTAAAAATGAGCTTGAAAAACATATTTCCAATGCTATTCTAATTAAAGAAATAAATGATGCTTATCAAGATTTAAAAGTATCTCTTTCTGAACTAGATGCCGAATTAAAAGTAACTCTTGAAAATGCTTCTAGTAAAACAATAGTTGTTACAAGTAAATCTTTACAATATCTTGAGAAGTATGGTTTTGAAGTAATTGTTTTAAATGATGAAACAATTGATAAGACTTTTGAAGATGTACGTAAATTAGTTCAAGATGGTGAAATAAAGTATTTATATAATTTTGTTGAAGAAAAAATGAGTGATAAAGTTGATCGTTTTGCATCAGAAGTCAATTTAAAGAAAACACCTCTTTATCGTCTAGACAGCATTACTGATGAACAACGCGCTAATAATGATGACTATATCAGTTTGATGAAAGATAATATTGATTTATTAAAACTTGAAATTTATGATTAAGTTTAGGGTGTGAAAAGAATGAAAGAAGGAAAAGGTGGTAATCGCGAACGTATCATTTCACTCTTTTTTAACGAAAAAAGGCACAAGAAAGAACAAGTTAAGGAAAGTGAAAACGTAACTACACCACTAAAAGATAAAACTGTATATGGATCTATTCAAGAAGTTCCCTTAGAAATAAATGAGAAAAAACAACCTGATATTACAGTAGAACAAGTTGATGAATTAATTAATGGTGAAGAACAAAAACAAGAAGTAAATTCTACTGTGACAATGGTGCCTCAAAATAACGATATCGAAACTTCAGAAAAAGCAAATAAAAATGAACAAGTAACATTTAAGCCTAATATTACTGATACCAAAGAAAGCATTTTTCTTCCGCCTAAAGTTCAAGTTGTTGAGAAACTAGAACCAAAGAGTGAGGAAACCATTAGTAATCCCCCTACTCCTAATATTGACAAAAATTATGACGTTGAAGAAGAAACACCTAAAACCAATAACTTACTTAAAGCATCTATCGTTGAAGAATTAAATAGAATATTACAAGAAGATGTCAAAGATTTAAATGATATTCATTATAAATTGAAAGTGCTTGAAAATTATGATAAAGATGCTGTCTTGGTTGAGGAAGTAGAACATCTTCAAAAAGAATTACAAGAATTGATAAAACGTTTTGAAGAAATTAAGAAAAAATATGATATTGATTATTATAATATATCTTTAAAAGATCTTGATTTAATAAATGAACTCGAAATTGGAAGTATAATAGAAAACTATATTTCAGAAGGAAAAAATGGTCATTTAGATGAAAATATATTTGGACCGATTATCGAAATAAAAGTTTTTATAAATATATTAAATGGGATTATTGATATTGAAAAAGATAAAGATAGTGTTGAAGAAAATCTTGAAGGAAAACTAGATACTTATAAAATTCGTGATGAGGAATTTGAAAAGCTTCAAGATAATTTTGCGAATGTTGAAAAAATAAATGATGAAATTGAAAAATATCGATATAAAGCTAATTCTATCATAGATGAAATTAATAATAAACTTACGGATAACGTTAATATTGAAAAATCAATTAAATCAACAACTTCAATTGTTCCTGATATCAATCGCATCTTAGGAGCAACCGCTCTTATGGCATCTAGTAATTTAATACCACCAACACCAACGGGACGTCTTTTTAAAGTTTCGCTCTTTATTACTGCAGCCCATATGTTAGCGACTTCTTTTCGTAAAGAAACTAAAGAAAAAGAAATTACTCATATAACTGTTACCGATTATTCCAAATTCATTGAAAAGAACCTCAATAATATCAGTTCAGCCCTAAATGATATTGGGAATGCCTTAGATGAAATAAATTATGTTAAAGATACCTTTGAAAAAGAATTTTCATCCTTCCGTTATCAAATACCAGAATATGATAAATTCATTGAAAATATCTTTTCTATTGAAAAAGAATTATCAAAAAATCAAGTAGTTATTAGAGGCTATAGTGATGAAGTAGAAAAGGCTCTTGAAATTAATAATCAAAAAGTTAAAACTTATGAAGAATGTTAAAACATTCTTTTTTTCACGAAAAATACATAAAAATATGTATAATAAGAGTTGGAGGTTTATATGAAGATATTAGTTGTTGATGATGAAGAGATGATAAGAAATGTCATTAAAGAGTATGCTTTATTGGACAATTATGAAGTTTTTGAAGCCGAAAATGGTCTCGAAGCTATTGATATAGTTGAAAATAATGATATTGATGTCATTGTTCTAGATATAATGATGCCGAAACTAGATGGTTATTCCACTTATAGTGAAATTAAGAAAATTAAAAAGATTCCAACGATTATCTTATCAGCTCGTAATGAAGAATATGATAAATTATTAGGTTTTGAATTAGGTGTTGATGACTACTTAGCTAAACCCTTTTCACCAAAAGAATTAATGGCAAGAATAAAAGCAATTACAAGAAGAAATAAAGAAGAAGATAAATTTGTTTATAAAGATTTAGTAGTTGATTTTTTAGGACATACGGTTTTTATTCGTAATGAAGAAATATCTTTAACACCAAAAGAATTCGCTATTCTCTCCTACTTCATTCAAAATAAGAATATTGCCATATCAAGAGATGTTTTATTGAATCAAGTTTGGGGTTATGATTTCTTTGGTGATGATAGAACCGTTGATACTCATATTAAGATGCTTCGAAATAATTTAAAAGAATATCGCAATTTAATTAAAACAGTTAGAGGAATGGGCTATAAATTTGAAATTAAATAGTAAGAGTATTCTTTTTCGCATATGGAAATATTTAATTATATTTTCCCTTTTAATATTGATATTCTTATGGTTATTTCAAGTTACCTTTTTAAGTAGATATTATGAATTATGTAAACGAAGAGCAATAAAGCATGTAGCGTCACAAATTGTTGATAACTATGATGGAACTGATAGTTTTTTAAATAGTCTTGATGATATAAGTAATAAAGAAGGTATTTGTATTGAAGTAGCGACCACCGATACTGATTGGTACTACTCTTCTAATATGAATCATTCTTGTCTACCTGATAAAAAGAATCCTGATGTCTTATCGCAAAAGAAAAAGTTTGCGGTATCCGATGATAAAACGATGTCTATTAAAGTAGCTACGCAAAACGATATTGATGTTTTGATATATGGTCTAAAGTTAGATGATAAGTATTTCATCTTCTTAAATACTGTTTTAGATCCTATTGATTCTACTATTAAAATTCTTGAAAATCAGTTAATAATTGTAACTATTATTGTTATTCTCTTATCAGCTATAATTGCTTATTTCATATCTAATCGTCTTTCTAGACCTATTACTTCTTTAAATAAATCAGCTAAGACTTTCGCTAAGGGAGACTATAACGTCGTCTTCCCTAATAGTGATATTTCCGAAATAAACGAATTATCGAATAGTCTAAACTACGCTAAAAAAGAACTAGCCAAAACAGATGAACTTCGTAAAGACTTAATGGCTAATGTTTCTCATGATTTAAAAACACCTCTTACCATGATTAAGGCTTATTCGGAAATGGTTCGTGATATAACATATAAAGATGATGTTAAACGTGAAGAAAACCTTAATACTATAATCGAAGAAGTAGATCGCTTAAATCTTTTAGTTAGTGATATTTTAGATCAATCATCTATTCAATCTAATATTGATATATTAAAAAAAGAAGACTTTGATTTGATAAGTCTCATCAATAGTATTATTAAACGTTTCCAAATTTTTAGTAAAACGGAAAGTTTTGAATTTAAATTTATTTATGATACCGAAAAAATAATTATTAATGCTGATAAACAAAAGATAGAACAAGTTATTTATAATTTAATTGGGAATGCTATCAACTACTCTAATAAAGAAAAAGTAATTACGATTAAAGTATTAGATGACAAAGATAAAATTAGAGTTGAAATAATAGATAAAGGTGAAGGTATTGATAAAGAAGAATTAAAGTATATTTGGGATCGTTATTATAAAGTAAATAAAAAATATAAACGTAAAATAGTTGGAACAGGTCTTGGGCTATCAATTGTTAAAAGCATATTAGAATTACACAATTATAAATATGGTGTTAATTCGGAAAAGAAAAAAGGGACTACTTTCTATTTTGAAATAAATAAAGAAAAGAATGATTAATAAACTAATAAACTAATCATTCTTTTTAAATATATGAATTATATGGGTTATCATCATCTTCTTCTTGAAGAGCTTTTTTGCTTTTAATAGCATTAACGACAAAGACAACTCCTAATGTTAAAAGAGAAGAAATAATAAAGGTTAAGAAGTATCCTAGAAAATTACTTTTACTTCCTCTGTTAGTTGATAATTCTTCATCTTCCTCATTAACGGTAATGGTCGTTTTCGCTTCTTTATTATCGACATTAACTGTTATATCAGCTGTTCCCTTAGATAGAGCATATATAACACCATCACTTGTTACAATGGCCACCTTTTCATCACTACTAGTATAAGTTATATTATCATTATTGACGCTAGCATTCTCTGGAGTTAATTTTAGATTTAATAATTGGGATGTGCCAACACTTAAAGTAATATTTTCATCAAGACTAATACTCTCTAAAGGTACTTCCGCACCTTGAACATTAATGGTAACAGTTTCTGTAATATCGCCACAGCTTACTGTAATACTTGCTTTACCTTCTTTAACAGCCGTAACAAGACCACTTTCATTAACTGTCGCTACTTCAAAGTTATTAGACTTGTAGGTAATTTTACTATTTTCTGCATTACTCGGTTTAACACTGGCTTCAATTTGAAATGATTCGCCTGCTGTTAAGGTCTTTTCTTTATCTTTAATAGTTATTCCTGTTACTTTAACAGGAGCACTTGTTCCAGAAATATTAAAGCCCATATCCGATGTTGAAGAACTAGTAGTAAAGTTAACACTACCACTCTCATTACCCGTAAAAGTTGTTTTTACTCTTAAAATGGGATAAACAAAAACCTTATTAGCCGTTATTCCCGATGATGAACTACAACTGATAGTATCACTACCATTAAAAGTACAATTAATAGAAGAAACAGGTACAAAGCCAACTAATTGAAGATTATTACTCAAAGAATAAACTATTTTTATACTATTTACGGTTTCATCATAACTATTGGATAAAGTAATATAACTACCCGCTATTGTACTAGATGGCATTGAATAGACATTTACTTCGCCAAAGGAAGCATAAGCTTTATCATAAGAAAATAATATAAAGATAAATATGGGTATAAAAAAGAAAATATTTTTCTTCACATTACCACCTCTATATAGATTTTATCACACAAAACAACTAATAAATTATTAAAAAAAAGAAAGAGCTTGTCAATTGACAGACTCTTCATCTAATAGTAATGAACGAATATAATCTTCTTCATCACTTATTGATACTTCTTCAATGCGATCACAACGACATTTTTCGGATATTAGAATAGCTTCCATTTTCTTAATTGTCTCTTCAAGTTCATCATTGACAATGGCATAATTATATTTGGTAACTTCACTAATTTCACGATAAGCTTCACGGAAACGCGCTAAAACTTTTTCTTTATTTTCACTACCACGCTTTTCAAGACGATTATGAAGTGTTTTCAAATTAGGTGGAAGAAGAAAGATAAAGACTGCTTCTGGCATTAAATCTTTTATTTTCATAGCTCCTTGAATTTCAATTACTAAAAAGACATCAAAACCTTTATTTAAGTGATCAATAATTGGTTTTTTAGGAGTTCCATAGTAATTGCCAACATATTTAGCATATTCTAGAAAATAGTTTTTGGAAATTAATTCTTCAAATTCTTCCTTAGTAACAAAATTATAACTTTTTCCAGGAACATCACCTTTACGAACGGGTCTAGAAGTTGTAGAAACAGAATACCAACAATTTTGATGAGTCTTAATGTATTCACTTACAACCGTATCTTTTCCCACCCCACTAGGTCCTGATATGATAATTAAATTACCTTTGTTTTTCGATTTAATCAAAGCCATTTTTTCACCTTCATTTTAATCATTTTAACATTTAAGAGATTACTTTTCAAGACAAAAAAAGAGCCATAATACGACTCTTATCCATTTATTTGACTCATTACTTCATCAGCAAAGTTTTCTTGACGTTTTTCAATTCCTTCACCAACTTCATAACGAACCATTGATTTTAATACACCACCATTGTTTTTAACAAATGCTTCAACAGTAACATCTGGATCTTTAACAAATGGTTGTTCTAATAGACATACCTCTTTATAGTACTTATTGATACGACCAGCAACCATCTTTTCAGCTATATCAGCAGGTTTTCCTTCATTGATAGCTTGTTCTTTAATAATTCCACGTTCGTGTTCAATAACATCTTCAGGTACATCTTCACGTTTTAAATATCCTGGATTCATGGCAGCAACATGCATACTAACGTCTTTAGCAACATCTTCATTAGCACCTTCAAGAACAGTAATAACACTAATTCTTCCACCCATATGTGAGTAGCATCCAAAGATATCTTTATCCGTTTTTTCAACTACTTGGAATCTTCTAAAACTGATCTTTTCACCAATCTTAGCAACTAAAGCAATTAAGTATTCACTAATTGTTCCCTCTTCGGTCTTTAACTCCATTGCTTCTTCCATTGTCTTAGGATTGTTTTCTAAAATAACTTTAGAAATAGTTTGAATAAACTTTTTAAATTCTTCATTTTTAGCAACGAAATCTGTTTCAGAGTTAACTTCAACGATAACAGCACGATTACCTTCAACTAACATCTCCGTTAAACCTTCAGCAGCAATTCTTGCTTCTTTTTTAGCAGCTTTCGCAATTCCTTTTTCTCTTAAATAGTCAACAGCTGCATCCATATCCCCTTTTGTTTCATCAAGAGCTTTTTTACAATCAAGCATTCCAGCTCCTGTCTTTTCTCTTAAAGTCTTTACATCATTTGCACTAAACATAGTATCCTCCTATTTTAAATTACTAATTAATTCTTCTTTTTTCATTTTAGAGTAACCTTTAACACCCTGTTCTTTAGCAACTTCTTTTAATTCAGTTAAAGTCATACTAGCATAGTCAACGTCTTTTTTTACTTCCTCTTTCTTTTCTTTAACTTCCTTTTTAACTTCTTTTTTCTCTTCTTTTACTTCTTCAACAACTACTTCTTCGTCTGTTTCTTCTTTCTTAGTTTTTTTAGTTGTTTCTTCTTTCTTTGGAGCTTTATCATCTTCAGTAATGAAATCAATTACTTCCTTACCAAGAACTTCACAAATAGCATTAGTTAATACTCCAATCATTAATTTAACACTTCTTACAGCATCATCATTTCCAGGAATGACATAATCAACCATATCTGGATCACAGTTTGTATCAACAACACCAAATACAGGAATATTTAAAATTCTTGCTTCTTTAATAGCAATCTCTTCTTTTTTAGGATCAACGATAACAAGAGCATCAGGAAGTTTCTTCATCTCTCTAATTCCTCTTAAGTTCTTGTTTAATTTATCGTATTCTTTTCTAATTTTAATAACTTCTTTTTTTGGCAATAAATCGAAGATACCATCTTTTTCCATATTTTCGATTTCTTCCATTCTCTTAACTCTTGAACGAATTGTCTTAAAGTTAGTTAAAGTTCCCCCTAACCATCTTTCGTTAACAAAATACATTCCTGTTCTCATAGCAGACTCTTCAGCTGCTTCTTGCGCTTGTTTCTTAGTACCAACAAATAGTACTTTACCTTCGTTTTCAGCTATAACTTTCATAGCGTCATAAGCTTCTTCAAGTTTTTTAACGGTCTTTTGTAAATCGATTATATAAATGTCATCACGAGATGTAAAGATATATTCTTTCATCTTTGGATTCCATCTTCTTCTTTGGTGTCCGAATTGTACACCTGCTTCTAATAAATAATTCATTGAAACTACTGTCATTTTTATTTTCTCCTTTTCGTTATACACTTATTAATTTCTAAAACTTACCACCAATTAGGCACTAGGTAAATCAATCCATTAATATGTTTATTATTTTAAAGCCTCTAATAATTCAGCTTTTTTCATTTTTGAAGCACCTTCAACACCCTTTTTTGCTGCCATTTCTTTTAATTCAGCAACACTTAGAGTACTTAAATCTTGCTTTTCTTCTTTTTTAGGTGCAGCTTTTTTAACTGGTTCCTTTTTTTCTTCTTTTACTTCTTTTTTAGTTCCTTTAACAATTTCATTCTTTACTGTTTTGTCTTCTCTTTTTACTTTTCCTTCTAGTCCTTCTTTAGCTGTCTTAACTAATTCACTAAAAGCTTTTGGATCATTAATGGCGATTTCAGATAACATCTTTCTATTGATATCTACTCCAGCTTTTGTTAATCCTTCAATAAATCTTGAATAACTAATTTCATTCTCACGGCAAGCAGCATTAATTCTTGTAATCCATAACTTACGGAAATCTCTCTTCTTTTGTTTACGATCACGGAATGCATATTGTCCTGAATGCATCAATTGTTCTTTAGCCGTCTTATATAGTCTATGTTTACTACCAAAATAACCTCTAGCGGCTTTTAAAACTTTCTTATGACGGGCTTTAGTAGTAACTCCATTCTTAACTCTTGTCATTTTCTTTCCCTCCTACACTATTTAATAATATTCTTCAATCTGTTAGTATCAGCTTTTGATAATACTGATCCATTACGATTCTTTCTATTAAATGATTGACTCTTACTTCCTGTATTATGACGTGAACCAGGTCTTCCAATAGTAACTGTTCCACTTTTTCTTACATTTAACACTTTTTTTAATCCTTTATGTGTTTTTAATTTAGGCATATTCTTTCCTCCTCTATTTCTTTGGCGTTAATAACATAGTCATACTTTTTCCATCAAGTTTTGGTTGTTGTTCTATTTCAGCAATATCTTCTAGTCGGGCTGCGAACTTAATTAGGACTTCTTTTCCTAAATCAGTATGCGCCATTTGACGTCCTTTAAAGCGAATAGATAATTTAATCTTGTCCCCTTTTTGAAGATACTTAGTAACATTTTTAAGTTTGGTCTCAATATCCCCAACATCAATAGTTGGTGATAATCTAAACTCTTTTGTTTCCGATAAAGATGCACGTTGCTTCTTTAAAGCATCCTTTTCTTTCTTAGCTCTTTCATACTTATACTTATTGTAATCCATTATTTTACATACAGGGGGATTACCATTAGGATTGATTAGAACTAAATCCAATCCGGCATAAGTTGCTAAAGTCAATGCATCTTGGCAAGACTTCACTCCTACTTGCTCACCATTAGGACC
>CANQWJ010000033.1 GCA_947627525.1 uncultured Bacilli bacterium | reverse complement strand
ATGAAATCTTCAACCGCTTTGGCAATTGAATGTACTTCATAACCAAATTCATCCCTTAGTGTTTCTTGGATTATTTCTTCAGCGCAATAACTCTTTAAAAATGATATTAAAGGACGGTCGATATGATTAACAATAATAGGTGTATTGTTATTATCAAATAAGACATTTCCGTTAGCACAACTAATAAAGTCGAATGGTATTTGGTATTTATCAACTTCTTTTTTAATTGAATCATATGTCCTACCAGTGGATATCATAAAGGCAACTTTTATACGACGTAACTCTTTTATCATTTCGATGGTTTCGTCTAAAGTAGTTAGCTTGTTATCATCTATTAATGTTCCATCGTAATCAGATACAATCAATGCTCTAAATTTACTCATATGTGACCTCCTATAATTATTTTTAAAAATATTTAAATATTTCAATAAAGTTCCTTTTTTCTTCTTTTATTCGTTTTAATTCTTGGGGTGAATATTTATAAATATTTACCAATTTTCCCAAGAAAGTTTTCTTTTGATTAATTTCTAATAATTTATTTAATCTCCTATTTCGTTTTTCTTGACTAATTCCATACAATTCATGTGAACCTATAATAGAAATACTTTTGCGATTGATACTTAGTAAACTTATCGAATCTTTTTCATCAATTGGTGTACTTAATACTATTAATGTTCGACGTAATGCCATATTATCAATGATCTCTTTTATTATATCTGATGATCCCGTTGTATCAATAATTGTTTGATATTCATCGATATTAGATAAATCATTAATAATTTTAATATTTATATCATAGTTTTCTTTAATTATATCAATAACATCTAAAATGTATGGTCTTATTTTTCTAATATATATAGTTATATTTTTATATTTCTTATCTAATAAATAAAATAAGCATGTGATGCCAATGTTACCTAATCCCAATAATAGAATATTTTCTTTAATTTTGTAGTGATTGTCAATATACATTATATCGGTTACTAGTTGGAACTTTGAAAAAGCAATATTTTCTATTTCATAAATAGATTTGACTACTAAACTATTATCAACTTTGCTTTTAGTAATACCATGATCAATATTTAATATGTGTATATTATTATCATTTTCTTCTGTTACTGCTAAATAGCCATGATTACTATTCTTTTCCGTTCCACGACTAACAATACTATAATTTATTTTTAATTCTTTTTCCATATTCTAATCCTTCTTAAGTACATTACCAATTATTTTCTTTATATCCAGATCATTAATCAATTCATTATAATTAAACTTTGGTTGGCATTCATTTATCCTTAATAAATCATCAAAACAAAATTTATCATCTTGACCATATCTTATCAATGCATCTAACATTTGTTTTTTACTAATATCTCTTTCTACATAATCTACATTAGGATTTAATTTAACAAAATTAAGACTCTTTATGGGTGCAATCCATTGCCAATTAGTATTATATTTTTTACAGAATTGTCCAGGTGTATATCTAAATTTTGGACTATCAAATTTTTTTTCATTATTTTTATTAAGAAATTTCTTATTTATTATTTTTTGTTTTATTAAACAATTTATAAAATCATTATCAAAAGTTAGTTCATATGGTGTACCATAAGCGTACCATACATTATTAATTTTTCCAACAAAAACGATATCATTAGCTAGTGGAGTGCATTTATCAAACAGTATCGAACTTAAAAATATAGTTGATTTACCACACCCTTTACTTCCAAAGTAAATAATTGCTTGGTTTCCTTTTACAACACTAGAAGCATGAATAGGGAAAAAATCTAATTTTAATAATTCTCTAATTAATAATTCATTAATTGTTCTAATGACAACTTTATAATTTGATACATCATGGATATATATATCAATACAATTGTTTTTTCTTATAATTAAATGTTCATTTTCATACTTTTGTTTAGGAGCATATAAAATATTTTTATCTTTTTCTTTATAAAAATAATAATAAGAATTTCGAAAGGGATTTAATTTTATACTATTATTATCAATTTTAACATAAGGAAATTGCGATAGAATATGGCAATTAATTTTATATTTTGCCTTTTCTTCTAGTGAAAAACTAACATTTGGAAAGTAGTCTAATACATTATCTAATACTTTTTTTATAGAGAATAACTCGATTGAAAAAAAGTTAGTAAAACTGATATGTTTTTTCATTAACTATTCCTCTTTTTTTCTATTGATAAGATTGTTACAATATAGCTTCATTAATCTTGAAAAAGATTCAATACTTACAATATTAGGATTATCACCATTATTGTTAAAATAATTGTATGCCTGTTCTATAAAATAAGTAAAATTATCATCTATTGCTAGTTCTTCATATTTAATTTTTTTGCCATTGTGATAGACTGTTATATTAGCAGCTTTCAATAACTTTAAATCTGGTGTGTATATTGCATAATTTCCTTCAATAGCATAGTTTTTATCTAAACAAATAACTATTTTTTTTTGAACGATAAGTGAAGTAAGATTACTTTCATATATTATATCAATATCTTTGCATTTGGAAATAATTAAACCATAACCATGATTCTTTAAGTGAATATCCCCTATTTTCATATCACGGCTACATGTAATATAATTATCTATTCCAGTAGCGTTATTTAAAAAATATTGTGTTAAATATATTTGGTGTGGTATTTCTATTTCATAATTTAAGGTAACGTCTTTTTTGTAACCTCTTCCATTTAAACTATCATTAATTCTATTTTTAGAAAAATTAGAAAAAATTAATTTTATCTTTAAATTCTTTTGGTTTATGAATTCACTAATTTTTTTAGTTACTTTGGAAAAAAGGTAGTTTTCAACCATTACAATATTCAAATCTTTATATTTTTTTAGTGTTTTATCATCAATAACAAATGGTTTTTCAACTAATATATCATATATTTTATTTTTTAAACATACATCTAATATAGAAAAAAATTCACTCTTTGGAGTACATATATCAACAATAAGATTATTTGTATCTAGATGATTTTCTTCAATACATTCGTTAATCGAATTATAAATTTTTTGATTAGTTATATAAAATCCTGATGTTTTAATATCACAAAAATAAATATTACCAACTTCTTTTAACTTTTGATATGAATTATAATGAAGCAATGCTGCTTTTCCAGTACCAATAATAATTATATTTTTCATTTTAACTCTCCTATTTTGTCAACTAGTATTTTAACGGTTTTCTCCCAACTGTAATCCGACTTAGGAAAATTTTTTTCCTTATTTCTAATTATATCTTTATTTTTGATTGAAAGTTCCATTTTATTTAATAAGTCTTTTTTATCACTATATGAATAATAGTATTCAATAGGAAGAATTTCCTTTATTGGCGAGCAATCAGGAGCAATACAGAATTTTTTATATTTCATTATTGTAATGCAGTTAGATGGAAAAAAACCATACTTAAAACATTCTCTATTAATGTCATAAGTATTTAGAAAAACATTAGTTAATGCTGCTAGTTTTTCCCATTCTTTATCTCCTATGAATTGATCTATTCTAATTATGTTACGATTATTTTTAATTTTTAAATTATATGTCTTATTACTTGGTCCAGCAATTATTAAATAAATATTATTATATTTACTTAATAGTTTTAAAAAGTTATTTATAACGACATTAAGCATTTTATATTCGCTAATATTACCTATGAATGTAAAGACAAAAGCATCTTTGGGTAATTTTGGTAACGCAATATCATTATCGAAATCATCATTTAATATATTTTCACCTATTGAATGATTATAAGCATCAATATGAAAATGCTTTTTTAATTGCTTCTTCATATGTTCTGAAAAGGTGAAAACCATATCTGTTCTCTTTAAAAATTCTTGTAATAAAAACGCATCATTATCGTTAATTTTTCTGTCTATTGGGAAAAAGTTATGTAATGTAAATACAATTTTCCAACCATTTTCTTTTAGGTTATCAACATCTTTTAAAAACTTATTAATTGTCTTAGGATCTTCACTTTTATAAAATCTTTTTAAGCGATTAAAATAGACAATGCCATTATCGGTTCTTTTATCAACTGGTAAATAAGGATTGATGATAACATCAAGAAAACTGTACTTTTTTAATTCTCTGGAAAGATTATAAAAGTATGGACTTTTATGAGAAATTCCAGCATGAAGAATCCAAATTACTTTTTTACTCATTTTTTGCATCTTACTTTCTTTTCTTTATAATTGTCTATTTTTTGTTTTACTTCATCAAAGTAATAACCAATATCATCTTCTTGATGAGCATCTGAACCAAGAACATATTCTACATCATATTTATCCATTAAATCCAACATATAATCTAGTTGTGAATCATTCCAACGGGAACGATCACTTGTATTTATTTCAATGAATATATTTTTGGCATGACATAGTTTTATTATTTCTATCAATTTATCTTCATATTCTTTAAATGAATCATCTAATTTTAAATGGGCAATAATATTTATGTCATAATTATTTATCATGTCAATAACAGCATCTAAATATCCACCCAATGAATCAAATTTCAAACTATGAATAGCACCAACTACCCATTCGAAGTTCCCCATTTTTAAAATTTCATTTGTTTTTTCTCTAAATGTTATATTTGGTGAATAATCAATTTCAATACCTCTAATAATCTTCAAATCATGTTGTTTTTTATTAAAATTAATTATGCGTTTATTAAATTTATCAATAGTTTCTTTGTCAGCTAAAACTTCTTTATGCTTTGGCGATATTCTATTACCATGATCTAAAAAGACGACACTAGTAAATCCTTTTTGAAGGCATTTTTCAACATATTTTTTAAAAATTTCAGCATCATTAATACCCTCTTTTAAGTGAATATGCATATCATTCATTGTTTCTTCACCATCTTTTCTTTTTGAAGTTGAGCTTCAAAAGAACTTGGCCACAAGCAACCACTACATGCATGAGCATCTTTTTCTCGAGCTTCCAAAAATGCATCTTTTTTGGTTTTTAAATCAAATATAGTAAATTTATCATTTACTTTTCCAATTTTGTCACAGCAGCACACCATTCTTCCATCAGAATCAATTCGTAATTCAGATAATCCATTACATTTCCAATCTAAATTCTTAATGTGTTTTTTTGATTCTTCTAAAAAAGCAATTGAGTTTTTGATTTTATAACCTTTTTGGGCTAATGCAATTATTTTATCAACGGTTTTATTATATATATCTATATCGCTTTCATTAATAAAAGCAAATCTTTCATTGTTTTTACGATGATCGAAAGAACCCTCATTTCCCCAATGAAATGGTATTATGTATGTATAAACTCCTCGATCATTCATATATTCAATTAATTCTAGGATGTTTATAACATTATTTTTATTTAATACAGTATAATTAGTTATTCTAGGAGCTTTACAATTTTCAATTAGGTAATCTATTAATCTAAGCCCATTTTTAGCTTTAAGAGGACTTATTGATTCTTTAACGTTTAGATTGTCAACGCTAACACCCAAAGAAGTTAGTCCAACATCCAATAATTTTTGAGCTTTATCAAAATTACTAAAACCATTTGTCGTTAAACTGCAATTGAGATTTAAAGTATTAGTAGCATAATCAACTAATTCAACGATTTTAGGATATATTAATGGTTCGCCACCCAATATTACAACATCTTTTACACCCATGTCTTTAATAATATTTAGTGCTTCTTGCCATTCTTCTAGTGATAAATCTTCTCTTTCCGTATTTTGAATATTACAATACATACATTTCATGTTACATTTACGTGTTATTCTAATACCAGCATTTACAATAAAATCTTTTTTCATGACCTACTCCCCTTTACATCTTCCTATTGATATGTATTCTATTTGTTCTTTTTTTACTTTATTAATATCATAACAATTTCTTCCATCATATATTAATGGTTTTTTCATTAATAATCGATATTTTTGAATTGGATATTTTTTTATATCTTGCCAATCTGTAAAAATAAAAGCAACATCAGCACTTTTTAATGCTTCATCGATTGAAGTACAATATTTAACTTTGTCTTTATAAATTTCTTTTAATTTATTTAATCCATATGGATCATATATAAATAAATTTGCTTTTTTTTGTAGCAATATGTCTATATTTATAAGAGCGGGAGAACATCTAATATCATCAGTATTTGCTTTATAAGTAACGCCTAAAATAGCTATTTTCATATTTTGTATATTACTATGATTACACAAAAACAAATCAACTAATTTTTGTGACTGAATTTCATTAACTTTTAAAACACTATCAATTATTTTTAATTCAACATTCATTTGATTGGCAATAAACTTAATTGATTCAAGATCTTTTGGAAGACAGCTTCCACCAAAACCAATTCCTGGTTTTAAGTAATTTTTACCAATTCGTTTATCATAACCCATTCCTTTTGTTACTTCTTCAATATTTATATCCATCTTTTCACATAATGTAGACATTTCATTAATGAATGAAATTTTAGTTGCCAAAAAACTATTTGATGCATATTTAATCATTTCTGCACTTTTTCTACTTGTGAACATAATTGGTGTTTTTGAGATGTTAAAACTTTCCTTATATATATTTTTTATGATATTAAAAATTTTTATATTTTGGCATCCAATTATAATACGATCAGGATTATTGTAATTATCTAAACAACTTCCTTGTGATAAAAATTCGGGAATAAAAGCAACATTTACTTTATAAGAACTATTTTTGTCAAAATAATTTTGAATTTCATCAGATATACCAATTGGAACAGTGGATTTTATTATGAGAAATATATCATTACAAATATTTTTAATGATGCCTTGACAAACATTCCAAACATAAGTTAAATCGGCACTGCCATTAGGACTTTTTGGTGTAGGAACACATAAGAAAACGACATTTGTGTTTTTAAATGCTTTATTGTATTTATTGGTATATTTAAGATTAGAAAAATTATTAATATTTATTTTTTCAAGTGTTTTATCATAAATTGGAATAATTCCTTTTTTTAATTTACTAATTTTTTTATTGTCTATATCCAAACAAATTATGTTATTATTTGAATTTTGAGCCAAAGATATGGCAATTGTCAAACCAACATATCCTAATCCAACAATAGTAAAATTATTCATATATTAACCCCTTTTATAAAAAGAATGTGAAATATAAAATTATATATATATAATTAATTTCATACTTTTTTTCATGCAATATTAAAAGCAACTAATAAAATCTTTACTATATTTTAGTTGCTTATCTTTTATTTGTCAATAATATATATTAGTTAAGTTTATCAAGAAAACTAGTTCCAATTTTTGGTAATTGAACGTCAAAGTTTTCAGCAATGGTAGCACCAATATCAGCCATTGTTTCTAATGGTTCTAATTTAGTTGGATTCTTAAGATTACGACCATACAATATTACTGGGACATTTTCTCTTGTATGGGAGTATCCAGGAGCCGTTGGGTCATTACCATGATCTGCTGTTATGATTAATAAATCATCATTATTTAATTTATTTAAAATCATAGGTATTTCGACATCAAACTCTTCGATTGCTTTAGCATATCCTTCTACATCTCTTTTATGACCATAAATAGCATCAAAATCATTTAAGTTAGTTAAGCATACACCAGTAAAATTTTTAGTCATTATATCCGTTAATTTATTTATCGTATCAATATTTGTTTTCGCACCTTTAATTATTTTTGTTATTCCTTCGCCATCAAAGACATCAGCTACTTTACCAATAGCGATAACACTATAATCTTTTTCTTTTAATTCGTCTAAAACACTTCGTTGTGGTGGTTTAATAGCTAAATCAAGACGATCATTAGTAAATTTGAATTTTCCAGGTTTACCACTAAATGGACGAGCAATGACACGAGCTACTTTCCATTGTTCATTTTCAAGCGTCAATTTTCTTATTTTTTGGCAATACATGTGAAGTTTTGCAACTGGAACAATATCTTCATGAGCTGCTACTTGAAGAGTAGAATCATTTGAAGTATAAATAATTAAAGAACCATAATTTAAATGTCTTTCTCCTAATTCTTTAATTATTTCTTCACCACTTGTAACTTTATTACCAATTACTCTTTTACCAGTAACTTCTTCAATACGATCAATTAATTCAATTGGAAAGGCCTTTTCATTAAATGTCTTAAAAGCTTTTTTGTTTTCAATGCCAACTATTTCGTAATGTCCAGTTAAACTATCTTTTCCTTTATTTATAGGTCTTGCGATAGTATAATAAGCATCAACATTTTCTTTATCATCCATTGTAATGGTATTTAAAAAACCTAATTTTTCTAGATTGGGAATGAATAGATCATAATTATCCATAATATGTTTTAAAGTATTAGTTCCTGTATCATTATATTCGTTAGCATCTAATGCTTCCCCTACTCCTAATGAGTCTAAAATCAAAACAAATATTCGTTTAAATTTCATATTTTATTTACACTTCCTTATTTTTTACTTCTAGGATGAAATTCTTCATATTCTCTTTTTATTTTATTGTTTGATATATGAGTATATATTTTAGTAGTAGCGATATCAGAGTGTCCTAATAGTTCTTGAATACTTCTTAAATCAGCACCATATTCTAACATATGAGTTGCGAAACTATGCCTTAAAGAGTGCGGTGATACATCTTTTTTGATGTTTTTTTCTACGAGCAGTCTTTTTAAAATTTTAAAGAAACTAAAACGACTTAATCTTCCACCTAAATTATTTAAATACAAGTATTCACAAGTTTTATTTTTTAAAAGTAAATTACGAACTTCTAAGTAATTATTAAGAGACTCCATCGTATATTCACCAATTGGGACAATGCGCTCTTTACTGCCTTTTCCTGAACACCTAACAACACAATTTTCTAAATCAAAATCGGTTAGTTTTAAGTCTAGTAATTCTGAGATTCTAAGACCGGTGCCATACATCAATTCTAGCATAGATTTATTGCGGTAGTCAAATGGAGTTTCACACTTAATATCAAGTAATCTATCGACTTCATCGACAGTTAAAACATTAGGTAATTTTTTACGTAAGCGAGGTCTTTCAATTGTTTCTGATACATCAACTTTTAATATTCGACGTTGAAATAAATAATTATGAAAGGATTTGATCGTTGTCAATTTTCGCGCAAGTGATGATGGTTTTTCGCCACTCTTACTCAATTTTTCTAAATATTTTTCAATGTCACTCTTACTTATGTCTTTAGTTTTAAAGATATTCTCTTTTTGTAAAAATTCTTGATATTTTAATAAGTCATTATGGTAAGATTGACAAGTATTTTTACTAAGACCTTTTTCAAATTGGATGTGATTGATAAAATCTTCTATATCATCATTCATAATATCACCAATATTATTATAACACTTTTATGATAGTTTTTATTAAAAAACATTTGTACGATATATTGATAGATGTTATAATATCTTTTAGAGAGTGATTGATATGAATGAACTTTTAGCACGTAAAATGAATCCTAAAACATTAAGTGATGTTGTAGGACAAAAACATTTAATTGGCGAAAATAAAGTTTTGACTAATTTAGTAAATAATGGTCATCTTTTTTCGATGATTCTATATGGGCCTCCCGGTATTGGTAAAACGAGTATTGCTACTGCTATCGTCAATGATTTAAAGTGCCATTATCGTTTTTTGAATGCTACTATCAATAACAAGAAAGATTTTGATGCCGTTGTTGAAGAAGCAAAGATGATGGATGGTCTAGTACTAATTATGGATGAGATTCATCGTCTTAATAAAGATAAACAAGATTTACTTTTACCGCAACTAGAAAGTGGTCTAATAACCTTAATTGGTATGACGACGTCTAACCCTTATCACTCTATTAATCCCGCTATTAGAAGTAGATGTCAGCTATATGAATTAAAACCATTAGATGTCGATGATATAAAGTTATCAATAAAACGTGTTATTGATCGTAAGATGCTACCCAAAATTAAAATTGATGATGAAGCCATTGATTACATCGCTAAAATTAGTGGAAGTGATTTACGTTATGCTTATAACTTATTAGAAGTTGCTTACTACTCGACTAATGATAAGAAAATAAATGTTGATGTTTTAAAGAAACTTAATAATAAACCGGTTTTGG
This sequence comes from uncultured Bacilli bacterium, assembly GCA_947627525.1. Taxonomy (GTDB): domain Bacteria; phylum Bacillota_I; class Bacilli_A; order RF39; family UBA660; genus RUG11788. The sequence goes on along the minus strand of CANQWJ010000033.1, from coordinate 102 downwards.
TCAGTGATAAAGATGGTGATGGGCACTATGATTTATTAAGTGCTTTTCAAAAATCGATTCGTGGAAGTGATGTTGATGCTTCCCTTCACTATTTAGGACGTC
>CANQWJ010000032.1 GCA_947627525.1 uncultured Bacilli bacterium | reverse complement strand
TCTTTTTGCGTGGAACAAAAATCTTACAAAGATTTTTGAGAAAAAATGACTTGACTTATTATAGTTAGTCATCTCCTACTTTTCATTATATGTATCAGGTAAATCATTTTCAAAAAGTGCATAAACTTCTTTCTTTGAATTCATCTTATTTAATAGTTGATATGCTTCACGAACATCATTAATTGTTTCAATGTTCTTTTCACTGTATTTTTCTTCTTTTAATCCTTCAAGAATTGGTTTAGTTTTATTTTTACCAACAAGAATAACTTTATCAGCAACCTTAGCTATTTGTTTACCAAATTCTTTGTTGTAATACTCTTCCTTTTCACCTAATTCAATCATTCCTGGCGTAACAACTACTTTAATGCCATCCATCATATCAAGAACGTCTAGTGCTGATTTAGCACCAACAGGATTAGAGTTATAGGCATCATCTAATTGATAAAAAGTATTAAAGTTCTTTATTTCGAGGCGATGCTCAACAGGCTTAATCTTCTTTACCGCTTGTTGCATCTTTTCAATTTCAATACCTAATTCTTTACCAAGAGCTAAAGCCGAAATAATATTATAGACATTGTGTTTACCAAGGAGTTTAGTCGTAAAGGAATATTTTTTCTTATCACCTTTAAAATGACATTCAAAACTCGTTCCTTCATTACTACATTTAATTTTGGATGCTAGAACATCAACTTCATCTTTAGTATCGATACCAATCCAAAGGATTTTGCAATGATCTTTCTTTTTTATTCTATAATTTTTTTGTTTTTCATCATCACGATTTAAGATTCCCACACCATCTTTTGGCAAATGTTCAATTAATTCCATTTTTCCTTCAATGATATTTTCTTCACTTCCAAATGTTTCTAAATGCGCTGTTCCAATACTCGTGATAATTCCATATTTAGGATTAACTAAATCGCATAGACCGTTTATTTCACCTTTAACATAAGCACCCATTTCGGCAATGAAGCAATCATCAAACTTAGTTAAATCATTATTGACAGTAATCATTAAACCGTTAAAAGTATTTAGACTCTTAGGAGTAGCTAAAGTATTGTATTTAGAACTTAAAACATCAGCTAAAACATTCTTACAACTAGTCTTTCCATAACTTCCTGTTATACCAATAACTTTGAGATTAACGAGACTTTTTAATTTTTTTTTTGCATTTTTTTCATAGTGACGATAAATTAATTTTTCTATTGGTTTATTTATCAATAAAGCAAGATAGACAACATAGTAATTTAATACTGCCATAATTGATAAAAGGAAAATAGCATCACATAAATGAGAACTGACAAAAATTCCCCATAAACATACTAATAGATATAAGATAAAGTCAGTTGTAAACAATCTTTTAATACGTCCTGTAAAAACTAATGGTTTTTTATTTTGATCTTTTTGACGAGCCTTTTTATAAAAAATTGTGGCAACAGCATACAAAAGTATAGTCAAAACAATAAAGTAAAAAGAAACATAAGTTGTAAATGACCAAGCAAGACCAAAAGTTAACAATATTCCATAAATATCAATATTAGTAAATATTTCTTTACGATTCTTTTTAACCCATTTCAAATAACGATTATTCTCATTATAAAGGTTTTGTTGAACCATATGTAAACTTCTCTTTGATTTATAAAGAGAATAAACAAAGATAATAGCCATTATAACATAGGCACCAATTAGTGATATATTCATTAATAACTCTTCCATAATTACCTCCATTTTTCATCTAAACAAACTCTTTGATTATTTTAACAACTTGATCTAAATTTTCTAAATAAGCATAATGACTAGAATTAGGAAAAACGATCAAAGCTGCATCATCAATAATCTTTTCCATTTTACGAGCATCTTCAACTGAGACTTCTAAATCATTATCACCCCACATAAGAAGGGTTGGACATTTGATTCTTCTTGCATATTCTTCTAAATCTTCATTTATTACTTCAACTAATATTTTACGCATCATTTCACTTGCATTTTTATAATCGCGACTTCCAATATGCTTTTTCGCAAAACCTTCTAATTTATTAATTCCAGGAACTTTTTTTAAAGTTCTAAGTGCTTGTAATTTTAAAGACTTTTCTTCTTTATGAAAGCAAGGACTACCAAAAAGAATTAATTTATCAACTTCATTACGCGAAGCAAACATTATACTGACACGTCCGCCAAAAGAATGACCAATCAAAGCTGGTTTCTTTATCTTTAGGGCTTTAACTAATTCTTCCACAACTTCACAATAGTCATTTACTTTATAGACTTCTTTTGGCTCAGGGCTATCACCAAATCCAGGGAAATCAATGATAGTTATGCGATATTTATCTTCTAACTTATCACCTAAAGGTTTCATCATTTCAATATTTTGTCCCCAACCATGAAGTAAAATGATATCTTTTCCCTTACCATATTGTATGTAATTTACCTCGGTATCTTTAACAGTTATTCTCATATTTACACCCATATTAATTATAATAAAAAAAAGACCAAAATACAAACTTTTTGCGGTCTTTTTATATTTTTTTATTAGATTATTGAGTCTCGTATAAAAACACTAACATTTATATCGACATAAACATCAACTTTAGCTTTAGATACTATTTTTATAAATCCTAAGCCATCAATAACTAAATCTTGATGATAAGAAACATCAAAACTCTTTTTTGAAAGGTTCTTTAAAAGTTCACATTTATGACGATTATAACGCTTTACTTTAATATCATTTGAACAGAAAATAGTAAAGCTATTCTTTTCCCCTTCAATGTAATCAATTCTAAATAAATCACCAATAACTAAGCATTGATTATTTCTAATTTGATAAGTTTTAGGTTTGATTTCTTTGCGCGGATTAACTTTTTTAACTAGATCATTTCCTATATAATTAATTAAATTTCCACGATTGACGAGCCCCGGCGTATCTATTAAAGTTAATTTTTCATTCAATTTTATACTTATTTTATTTAGCGTTGTTGAAGGAAGTGGCGATATTGTCAAAGCTCCTTCTTGTTCCGAATAATTCTTAATAATTTTATTAATTAAACTACTCTTTCCAACATTAGTATTACCAACGACATAAACATTTTTACTCGTTTTATACTTATCTATTTTCTGCATTAAAAGATCAATATTATAATTTTTTAAAGCACTTACTACTATTATATCTTCAAAATCATAGTTCAAATTTTTAATATAAGAAATTATTTTTTCGTCTTTAACACTCTTAGGTAAAACATCACGTTTATTTAAAACTAAAAGCATTTTATTAGAAAGGTATTTTCTAATACTTGCGATATCTTCACCAAAATTTAGACAATCAACAATGTACAAAACTAAATCTTTTTTCTTATTAACTTCTTTTAAAATATTTATATAGTCATCATTGGAATTAGTAACAATTTGATATTCACCATAATTCTTCATTCTAAAGCAACGACTACATATATCATTTTCAAGATTAGTAGTATATCCTAATTGACTAACATTTTCATCTTGTAATTTGACACCACAACCGATACAGAATTTATCACTCATAATATTTGCCTCTTTCTAAAATATGCTTCTTCTTTAATCTTTTTAAACAAAGATTTTCGACAAAGCGGTTCAATGTCGTCCATTTCAAATCTTTTTCACTAAGAGGATCGACCAATATAGTATAACATCCAAAACGATTTCCGCCAAGAATATCTGTCATCAATTGATCACCTATGACACACATCTCAGAATGTTGATACTTTTTCTTTTCAGCGATTTTTTTAAAACCGCGCGAAAGAGGTTTTAAAGCGAAAGAGACAAATTCCGCTGCGAAAGGTTCACAAAACTTAGAAATGCGTTCATGGGTATTATTAGAAAGAATATAAGTATCAAAGCTCTTATTTAACTTTTTAATCAATTTTAAAACTTTTTCAGGTGGAACACCCTCATCAATTAAAGCAAGTGTATTATCTAAATCAAACATTAGACATTTAATACCCATCTTCTTTAACTTATCATAATTAATGTCATAGATACTTTTATAGTAACTATTAGGAATTAATTTTTTCATAAAAATCTCCTTAGAAAAAGAAGAAATAAACACCTGTTTATTTCTAGTTTTATTTAATAATTAACGACGGAACTCTTTTGTTGAAGAAAGATCATCATCTTCATCATCATCAACTTCTACTTCGACTTCTTCATATTCATCTTCATAAATTGAGAAACGACGACGTTTAGGGCGATCATTTTCGACTATCTCAACAGCACTTTTTGATCTTCTCCTTGGAGTAGGTTCTTTTCTTTCTTCCTCTTCTTTTTCACTTTTCTCTTCTTTTTTGTCTACCTTAGTTGTCTTATAATTATTAGGTTTTCTTTTACTCTTTTGTTCATTATCTTTTTTTCTTTTAATGACAAGAATAATAATAACACCAATGATAACAATAATTAAGAAAATCTCTAACACAAGAAAGAAACTGATACGATTATCTTTAACGACAACAATTGTATATTCAGTTTTTTCGCCATCTATACCTGTTACTGTTATCGTTATTTCATCACCAACTGTTAAATCTTTAAGGGCTTCTTCATCATTATTGATATCAGGAGAAAGCGTTGCGACAACTTCATCGCTTGCTCCCATCGTCGTGTAATAAATATGTAACTTTTTAAATTTATTTTTGTTATAGCGTATCTCATAACGATTATTGTTACGATCAAAGTTAATGTCATATCCCTTAACAGATAAGGTTTTTAACTTCTTATTAATAGCATTTTCAACATTATTAACAACAACAGTATAGATAGCGGTATCACCTTTCTCAGATGTAACAGTAATTGTATAAGTATTTTCACCAACAACTAAAGATTTAGGTGGTGTTACAACATATTTTGCTTTAGTATCTGTTGTTTTAGCATCCACTTTGGCTAGTGCTGTAAGTTTATATTTTTTTAAAGCATATTTATAAGTTGTACTACTAAAATTATTAATTGGTTCGCCATCAATCGTAATACTAGATAAAGTAGCATCCGTACTACGTGTATCTTCTCTTGTAATATTTAAAGTATAAGTCTGTTCTTTACCACTTTCACTAACAACTATTACTTTAATGGTATTACTACCATAATCCAAATTGACAGTACGATTACCACTACCATCTTTTAACTTAGCATGACTCTCATTAACCGTTGCAACAATTTTAGCAGTACTAACAGAAGATTCAACATTTAAATTATAATCAAAAGTATCTGATTTAAAACCATCAACAGCCGTTCCATTAACCTTTAAACTTTTTAAAGTGTTATCAGTTTCTTTTAAACGAACTGATTGACCGGTTATGTTAGATATACTTAAGGCTTGACTAACACCTTCTTCGCCAGAATAATAAGCCATTGGATTTTTCAATGTTATAGTATCTGTTTTTGTTTTTGGACTATCTAAAACACTAAATACTAATGTAGCAACTATATTTCCAGTAGCAGTCGTATTCCCAGAAACATTAAGTTCAATTCCGTTATCCTTTTTAATTCCACTCCAGCCATTTCCTACTTCAACTGATTCAAACTTTAAAATTGAACTACTATAACTTACATCAGCTGTAAATTTAGTCCAAGATTTAGTTGCATTATCTGTATCAGGTGTAAAAGTTACAACATATTTTACGTTTTTGGCTCCTGCTGCTACTGTGTTATCACCACTTACTACAACTTTATCATTACCATCAGCATAAATATTAATAGGAATTAAAATAAATGCCAATAGACTAATTAATAAACCCCATATTTTCATTCCATTATTCTTTTTCATAAAAAACTCCTTAATTGTTTACTCCATGTGTAACCATTGGTGTTGTCATATCTATTTTATCAAATTTACACCCTTTTGCAAGTCCATAGTCAATAATTCGCTCTAAGGCGTTAACTGTTTTATTATTGTTTTCAAAGTCATGCATCAAGACAACATTATTACTTCGTTTAGTACTTATACCTTTTGTAACATTTTTGTAGACGGCATCACTCGTTTTAACATTTCCAGCATCACCACTACTAACATTCCAGTCAAAATAGTGATATCCTTTTTCCTTCATTTCTTTTGTTAATTCACTCATAATTCCTTTTTTGTAATTTCTACTAACAGTATTACTACTACCACCAGGGAAACGGGTAATCATTTGTTTAACTCCTGTTAATTTTTCAACTTTATCTTGGATTTTCTTTAAGTCGTTATAGAAAGCTGTTTTAGAAGAATAAACTGTTTTATAATTGTGCGTATAACTGTGTAGTGCCACCGTGTGTCCTTCTTGATATTCTTGTTTAATCAAATAATCTAGACTTGAACTATGATTTATGACAAAGAATGTTGCTTTAACATTTTTCTTTTTTAAGATTTCTAGTATCTTTGGCGTTGACGTTTTAGATGGTCCATCATCAAAAGTCAAGTAGATAACACAATTACCAGGAATGCTTCCACTTCCACTACTCGTAGAAGTTTTTTTAACGACGCTTACTTTTCTTTTAACAGTTGTCGTATTGCCAGCCTCATCTGTTGCAGTATAAGTCAAAGTATAATTTCCTGTTTTACTAGTATCAACCTTTCCTTCTACTTTAACATCAACTTTTTCACTACAATTATCACTAACTTTATATCCTGGATCACTATATTTAGAATTCAATACAACCGAACTAGTTGAACTACCAACTAATGTGAGTTTTGGTGCCTCCTTATCATCACGATTTATATATCTACGAACTGTTGTCTTATTACCACTATTGTCCTCAACAGTGTAAAAAATAATATCATCTTTTTCTTCAACTTTAACTTTATCTGTTAAATCACCTTCATAACTATCCGTTGCGGTATAGCCTTCTTCTTCGTATTTAGCATCCCCACAGACATTAACTGTTTCGCCACCCTTTAATGTCAACTCTGGAGCTTCACGATCAACTACTTCAACAGTACGATACTTATCAACTTTAATTCCTAAAAATTTAACTTCATATTTGATTTTATAAGTTCCAACTTTCTTGTTGTCAACTTCACCCGTTATCTTAATATTATCATCATCTATAAAATTAGTTTTTGCACCCTTTTCTTCGTAATTACTATTTAAAGCGACTTGAACAACTTCATCACCTTTTAGAGATATTAAATTCTTAAAAAAGAAAATACTTCCAACTACAATAACAATGACAAAGCAACCTATACCAATCAATATTTTGATAAGTGTTTTATTCATCCCTATCACCTTCTATTATCTATACTATCCTAATTATAGTATAGTTATTTTTAGGAATTTTGTAAAGAAAAAGAGATGATATTCATCTCTATTTAGTATTATTTTCTTTTATAAACTCTCTAAATATTTTGGTAAGGGCCCTCTTTTCAATTCTAGATACATAACTTCTTGATATTTTAAGTTCTTTAGCAATAGCTCTTTGCGTTTGTTCTAAATTATTATCAAGACCATATCTTTTGATAATTATTTCTTTTTCACGATCAGTTAGAACATTTATGTACTTTTTCAATAGTTTAATATTATCTTTAGTTTGAATATCATCAATAAAATCAGGACTTGGCAACTTTAAAACATCCATAACCGTTATTTCATTACCATCTTTATCAAAACCAATTGGTTCATTTAAAGATATATTCTTATCATTTTTATTATTGCTTCGAAAGAACATCAATATCTCATTTTCAATGCAACGAGCACAGTAAGTAGTTATTTTGGTTCCACGCGAAGGTGAATAAGAATCAACACCTTTTATTAAACCAATGGTTCCAATACTAATCAAATCATCTTGATCGGTATTTTTACTATCAAATTTCTTGACGATATGAGCAACTAGACGAAGATTGTGTTCAATTAATTTATTACGAGCTTCTTTATCACCCATTTGCATTAATTTAATATACTTTTCCTCTTCTTCGGAAGATAATGGATCATAAAAGACATTATTAGAATAACTTCCCGTAAACATAAAGAAAGTTTTAAATAAATCAAATAGTTTAAAAAACATATAATCGACCTCAATCAATTATATGTTTTATTTTTACAAAATACGTCAATAAACGACTAATCTATTTAACAATCCAAGCATTAGGAAGACTACGAATTGTTCTTTGTTGACCATTCCAAGGCGTATTTACATATTTGTTGTTTTCAACAAGAGCTGTTGATGTTCCACCATCTAAATTAGCAGCATTAACAGCACCATAGTTTTCCATTATTTTAGCAACATCGGCATAGCTTGCTCCAAAACTTCCTGGTTGATTTCCACCATCAATAACAAGTAGTAAAACAATTCCATCTTTTCTTTGACCAATTGCGGTTCTTGATGTTGCCCAAGAATAGTATTTTACATTAGCAAATTGATTTTTACCATTGACAATTAAAAATGGTCCCCAGTCAACAGCATCTCTAACTCCCATAGCAAGAGCTTCTTCAGCCGTCATACGCTTAAGTATTAATTTATTATCATTGGTAAAAGCTATCATTCCTCCAGTTGAAATACCACGACGGAACTCGCTTTTAACAACACCATCTTTAATTACAACACCATGAGGAATTCCACCATTACTATTCCAAAAAGGATCATAGAATCCTCCAGCATTCATAGCAATCTTAGCATTATTTTTTTTAGCAATAATTGATAAAATTTCACCATAAGATCCTTCATTAGTTCCCGCACCTGTTGAAGTTGCAATCTTAACACGAGAAGGATCATAGACAGCTACTAAATAACCACGATACTTGTGATCAGCGCCTATTGTTTTACCAGAAATTTTGATTATTTTATATAAATCATTTTCATTATCTTTTTTTAGAATATCTTCTTCGTATTTATTAGCATAAACCGCAGGATTATAAGTGATATCTTCAAATTCAATCTTATCACTACCATCCAATTCTACTTTTGTAGCCTGTTTCAATTGCGTTAAACTCTCACTAATAGTATCATCATCAAATAGCCAAAAGGCTAGATATTGATGCTTACTCGTCATCATTGCTTTATCAATTATATAATCACGAATTGTACTATCATTTCCATATAATAAGAAACCAAAAGCAACAAAAGTCAAGACATACATACTAGCAAAAGACATTTTCAATATAATATAACTAATTTTTTGTTTTGTTTTAAAAAATCTAACTAATCCAATAATAAAACTAACTAATAATAAGCCAATAAGAACTAATGAAAAAGTGCTAACTCTTCCATTTATTAAATTATTACTATGTAGAGATATTACATATACTAAACAAACTATTGGTAATAGTATAAGAGACACTTGAAGCATTCTATTAGTCTTTACTTCACCCTTAAAAGCGCTAACTCGATTAGCGCTTTTATTTTTATTTATATATTTTATATTTTTCTTTTTATTATTCTCTTTTTTCTTTTCTTGATCATTATAATTATGAGGAGTCTTATGAAAAACAGTCATTGTGTTTTCAAAAGCATCAATTATTTCGATGTCTTGATCATCTTTGTTCATAAACGTCCTCCTTATTTGATCACCCCAGAAAAGACACCATCTAAATTTATATCAACATAATCGCTGTAATTTGATGATTCATATTTTTCTAAAGCATCTTTCTTATTCCACTCATTATAACCATCAATTACTTCATTATATTTATTAACCATTGAAACATAGGCATTAATAATGGATTCATAATTGTAGGTAATCGTGTCGCACTTATTATCGATATCATAATCATTATAATCCATAATGTCACATTGATACAAGAGATTTTTTGAAGTTGGTTCAACATTTTGAATATGTTTTTCAATTATCCTTAATTCTTCTATGTTTTTATCATAATTTTTTTTAACTTGATTGTAATACTTAATATCAAATATTCCCATATCTTTAATTTCACGTGAAATATTTTCTAAATTAATATTGTTTGCCTTATAGTTATTTTTTATTATAGAGGCAGAAAAAACAGTCTCTTCAGCATCAGCTGTATAATCATTAATAAATAAAATAGAATACCCGGTCACTATTAAAACAAGCGCTAAAAAAATCATTAATACGGATATTTTTTTCTTTTGTTTCATAATTGCCTCCTAACCTATTATAAGTATAAATCCATATGTAAACATTTACAAACTATAAAACGTTAGCTTTACATACTTTTTGTTTTTATAATGTAAAGGCAATATAACATTTTACAAAAAATGACAAAAGAAAAAATCCTAAAATTAATTAGGATTTCTTTACTAAGGAGCTTTATAATATGTTCTTCCTGAACATTGATTAGTACCTGATGAATAACAACTATATTCATTATATCCTGATGACCATCCACCCCAACTATGGCAATATGGATCACCACAAGTTCTTGGAACCCATTTACGAGTGTAATCATAACAAGTACAAGTTTTTCCACTTGTTGAACATCTC
>CANQWJ010000031.1 GCA_947627525.1 uncultured Bacilli bacterium | reverse complement strand
TCTGATAATGACTCTTTTTATTAACTAAAAATAGTGTTAGTGATTTTTACTCACCAACACTATTTATTATAGAACCATTTAGGAATAGGAAACTATTCCTTTTTTTGTGATATAAAAAAAATATACACATATATTTATTTTGAAAGGAATGAAATATATGGAAATATTAAAAGTATCATCTAAATCAAATCCCAATTCAGTTGCAGGAGCACTTGCTAATACCTTTAGAGATCATGATAGTGTTGAAATGCAAACAATTGGGGCTGGAGCTGTCAATCAAGCCATTAAAGCCATTGCCATAGCTCGTGGTTTTATTGCTCCTAGTGGCAAGAATATTGTTTGTATACCAGCTTTTACAGATATAATTATTGAAGGCGAAGAAAAAACGGCTATTAAATTGATTGTTGAGACCAAATAGGTCTTTTTTTTATCGGTAAAATGTGTTAAACAAGAAAAGATAATATTTTTTTCAAAAAATAAAAACTAATAAGTGAAAGAGGTCTTTTTCTCTATTTGAAAAGTTGACTTTTATCTTAAAAAAATTATAATAGATAAATGATGTGTAGAATGAAAGAGGAAGATAATTATGGAAAAAAAGACAACGAAATATATTAGATATTTAAATCAAGGATTAAATAGTACTAGTCAAACTATTGAAGAAGTTGATAGTACTGATCCCTCTCAAGTTGATTTGTTAAGTATTCCAAAAAGATGTGCTGCTTTTTGTTTTTATGAGCGAACAGATATTGTTGATAAAAATGGGAATGTTGTTTTAAAAGGAAAAAATAGTAAAGATTCTTGTTGGTATTATTTAGGAAGAAGACTTAATTATGATGATGCGGTCATTTTATTTGGTAATGAGGGGAATCAAGCTGTGGATATAATGCAACAAGCTGGTGTTTCTTCGGTTTGTATGTGGAATGGATACTTTTTGCCAATGGGTTATGATGATATGACAATGGAGGAATATATTAATATTAAAGAAAAAGAAAAAGCAGTTCGCGAAATGTTTAAAAAGATTGAGGAACATAGAGGTGAAAATGTTTTTTGTGAAGTTTGGAAAAATGGTGCTTTAACATTGAAACAAGATGTATTAATTGATATTAATTATTTTGATAATATTAAATTAAAAAAGACGATTCTACCTTTTATTGGTCTTGGTTGTGCTATATCTAAAATTTCAAGTTTAGATGGCGAAGTTTTGTTTGAAAATCCTTATTTAGAAAATTGTTATAATCGTCGTACTTTTGAGGGCGTTATTGATGCTGAAAGAGAGTTGTATGGTGATTTTATCGTCAATAAGAGAATGGAAAGAAGAATTAAATTAGCTAGTCAAGGGAAAAAGAGACAAGTAGGTGATGAAGAAAAAGTAAAAAAACAAAAATACACTTTAATGCGTGATGGATTACATTATATTGATGAAAATCTTACTTTGGAATGGTTACAGTATGTCGATGAAAATGCTAATAATAAATATAATTGCACAATCATAAAGAAAAGTGTTGATGGTCTACAAATGCTTGCGGATGGGAAGAGTAGTGAAGAAGTTGTAAAAGTATGTTTGGATGAAGAAAATGGCTTGTTGAATGAATTAACTACTAGTATTCTTAGTCACTTTAGTCCTAAAGGCAAAGATTTTAGTACTTACATGAAAGATAAATATAATGTTGATACTAATAAAGAGATAAGTTTTAATACTCTTATTAAAAAATATCCTCTTCCTAATAAATGTTAAAAGAAAAAGAAATTGATTTTAAGAATTCTCTTTTTATCTATCTTTTCTTAGTTAATATTTTTGGTTTATCACCATTTAAGTTATTCTTAATAAATTTTTGGGCAAGCATTGAGATATCAGTTTCTTTTTTATTTTCCCTTTTTTCTCTTTCATCTAATATCAAGGCTTTATCACTAGGAACAGCATAAATACTAAATCTTTGTTTTTCTTTTTTCATAACTATTTTCCTTTTTCAACTTTATCTTCTTTTTGTTTTTGATCACTCTCTAAATTTAGGTTAGCGGTATGTTTAGGTTTTCTTTTAGAAACAGGTAAAGTTTCTACCCATTTTTCACCATCCCATTTCTTTAAGCAATTAGGACCATACCATTCTTTTAGAATCTTTTCGATGTTGTTGTATGAATAAAACTTTCTTCCTTCGAATTCATATAGTTTGAAAGGAAAAACGTCTTCTTTTTTAAAGACAGGTTCTTTTAAGAATTTTTCCCATGGAACAGAAATAGGTTGGGATACTAAAGAACTATTTTCATTCTTTTTAGAATGGCGATAAGCAAACCATCTAATGAATCTTGATAACCAATCGTGAGGTAAATGTAAGTTATCTAAAAGAACATATAAAGGCATTAAAATTTTAGTCACAGTTAAAGCCATTTCAAATTTAAATTTATTTTCGGAAACATTGTCATAAATGATGACATCGACAAAAATACCATCGCCACCTTGACAACGATTCTTTAGAAGAAAATTGACTTCTTCCATCCATGTTCCTTTTTTTCTTACCTTCATTGTTGGTCCCATTATAACATTAAATTTTTTATCAGTTTCATAACATTGAAAATAAAACTTATCACTTAAATCTTTTTTCATTGCTTCAATAAAACGATTCCAATCACTTCTTGGTACAATGACATCCATATCATCGTCCCAAGGAATGAAACCTTTATAATTGACTATTCCTAATGCACTTCCGGCCATCAAAGCATACTTGATATTATTTTTAACACAAACGCGATGAATTTCATCCATTATTTCTAATACTTGTAATTGTAAATCGCGAACTGTAACTTTTTTGCCATTATACGTTTTTAAAACATATTCTTCTTTTTCACGAATACAACCATTTTTATATTCATCATTAATTTCTTTTTTATTATTTTTTTTCATATTTTATCTCCTAAATTTATCTTACTATAAAATTATCTAAATTTAAATAGTTAGTTTTGTAAGATATGTGTCAAATAAAAAAGATTTTTAAAGAATGCCATATAATAGTGATATAATAAGACTGGTGAGAAAAAGTGAAGTATAAGTTGGTATTTATATTAAAATGCTTATTAATGTTAGTATTTGTTCTAGTAAGCTCTTATGTTATATATCGTCTTCCCATTAGAGAAAATGCTGATTTGCATAAAACAGATTTAGAAAAGTATAAAAAAATAATGATTGTTGCCCATCCTGATGATGATATTTTATGGGGTGGAGGACATCTAATTGAAGATGATTATTTAGTAGTTTGCATAACTTGTGGTAGTAATCCGCGCCGTTTAAATGAATTTAAAAAAGTAGCTAAAGCAACTAATAACAGCTATGTTGCTTTAGGATATCCTGATTTATTGATTGGTCATAAAAGAAGCGAATGGAAACATTGTTATGATGATATCTATAAAGATGTTGAAAGAATTCTTTTGAGTAATGATTGGGAGACGATTGTTACTTATGATTTAGCTGGTGTTTATGGACATATTCAACATAAGATGACAGCAAGAATTGTTACTGACATATATGAAAAAAATAATATGACAAATGACCTTTATTATTTTGGTAAATATTATACTAAAAAGAAAATTGGTAAAGTCATTGATAAATTAGTCCCTTTACCAGATGATTTGTATAAAGAAAAAATGCGTATACTTGATTTATATGAATCACAACGTTGGGTAAAAAAGCAATTTGGTCATATGTTACCTTATGAAATGTGGGATAAATATGAAGGAGAAAAAAATGAAGAAAGAAACGAAGCATAATATCATAAACATAATAATTTTAATAATTTCTTTTTTTATCGTCTATTTTGCGATAACGAGATTTACTTATTTTTTTGGATCAACTAAAGATTGGAGTCAGCAACATTCTATTGTTCCTGAATATTTTCGAATGCTTTTTTATGAGAACCATAATTTGTTTCCTAATTTTGCCTTTAATTTAGGAAGTGGTCAAAATATTTATAATTTTGCTTATTATGGTTTTTTAAGTCCAATTATTTTAATTTCTTATTTGTTACCATTTATACCAATGCGTGAATTTATTTCTCTATCAACAGTTGTTTGTATTCTTGTAAGTACGATAATGATGTATTTTTTTATGAAGAAGAAAACGGATAGTAAATGTGCTTTAATTAGTAGTTTTATCTTTTTAATGGCAACGCCAATTATTTTTCAAGGACATCGTCACATCATGTTTATCAATTATTTTCCATTTCTTTTATTGGGGTATTTTGGTGTTGAAAAGTATTTTGAAAAGAAGAGTTATGTCTTATTGACTATATCAGTCTTTTTAATGATAATGACGAGTTACTTTTATAGTGTTGGAGGTCTTTTATCAATCGTTATTTATGGCATATATTGTTATATTAAGAAGCAGGATAAGATTACAATTAAGTCTTTTATCTTAGATGGTATCAAATTCTTAATACCTATTTTAATAGGCGTTTTATTATCTTGTATTTTAATTGTTCCAACTTTCTTTTCGCTTTTAATTGGTCGTGAGACTACTGGTAGTGAAGCAATTAATATCATTGCTTTATTCCGTCCTTACTTTTCAATTAAGACAATTCTTTATAGTTCTTATAGTTTAGGGCTATCTTCACTAGCCATATTTAGTCTTATTTATAGTATCTTTAGTAAGAAAAAAGAAAATGTCTTTTTAGGAATAATTCTTTTCTTAATTGTTACTTTTCCCATCTTTACATTTTGTTTAAATGGAGGACTATATGTTGAATATAAGGCTTTGATTCCATTATTACCATTATTTATAATTTTGATTGGTAATACTTTAAAAGATGTATCTACTAAAGAAGTAAAAATAACGATTATTTCGATGTTAACTATTTTCTTGTGTTCTTTGTCACTATACTTTATAAGAACATCTTTAGTTGAAGATTTAATTATTGAGTTACCAATAGTTTTGCTTTGTCTTTACTTTTTAAATAAAAGAAAGAGTTTTAAGTTATTTTATGTTTTATTATTGCCAGTTCTATTAATTTTTAGTATTGCTTTTAATTGTGGTGATGATTTAGTTAGAAGAGATTTAAATGATAGATTTGAAGAACCAATTGTTAATATTTTAAAAGAAGATTCTTCATCATATCGTATCAATCTTTATGATAAAGATTTAAATGGTTCTAATCGTGTTTATGATGAAGATTATTATGGAACAACTATTTATTCTTCTAATCAATCGCGTCCTTATGAAGACTTTTATTATCAAAAAATTGGTAACAATATTTTATGTCGAAGTTATCGTCAAATGACAAATACTAATAATTTATTTTATAATATCTATTTAGGTAATAAATATATTGTAACAGATGATTTAGATTCATATTTTTATAAAAAAGATAAAGATAAAGTCTATAAAAATGAAAATGTTTTACCAATAGGGTATGTTAAAAATAAAGTTATGAGTTTAAAAGAGTATGAAAATCTTCCTTATCCAGAACAATTATATGCTTATTTAAACTATGTAATTATTGATGATGATAACATTGAAAGCGATTATGAAAATGTCTTTAAAAAGATTGATTTAGACTATGAAGCCTTAGAAAATGATATTTCATATGAAGAACAAGAAAATAATATTATTATTAATTCCGATAAAAATAATAATCTTGTCAAATTAAAAATAAATAATAATTTAGATAATAAAATATTAGTGATTAGATTTAAGATGAATTATCAAGAGCGTTGTGGCGTAGGAGATACTTATATAACTATTAATGATCAAACTAATAAATTGAGTTGTAGTGGATGGAAGTATAACAATAATAATTATGATTTTGAATATGTTTTAGATAATGTTAATTTAGATGAGTTAAATATTTATTTTTCGAAAGGAAAGTTTGATCTTTCAGAATTTGCGTTTTATACATTAGAATATGAAAAAATAGATGAGATAACTAAAAATATTAGTCCTTTTGCGTTGGATCGAAAACAAACTAAGGGTGATAAAATATATGGTAGTATTGATGTTAAAGAAAAGGGATACTTTAACTTATCAGTTCCTTATGATGAAGGATTTACTATTTATGTCGATGACGAAGAAGTAAATTATATAAATACAGATGTTGATTTTATTGGTTTCGAAATCGATAGAGGTCATCATGAAGTGTTAATAGAATATGAAGCCCCTTATAAAAAAGTAGGTATCATCTTATCTTTAATAGGTTTACTATTCTTTATAATTGAGGTGTTTATGGGAACAATAAAAAAAGTTATTGCTGAAATTAAAAATCCGCAAACTAAATTTTTTAAATTTGTAATGGGAATATACAATAAGTATAAAGAGATCTTTAATTATTTAGTCGTAGGAGTCTTGACGACAATCGTCAGTTTAGGATCTAAATGGTTATTGTTGTTTACAGTATTAGATGCCGAAAATGCTTTTGAATTACAAACGGCGATTATCATATCTTGGATTTGTGCTGTTTTATTTGCTTATATTGCTAATCGCTTGTTTGTCTTTTATAGTAAGAACAAGAATGTTTTAAAAGAAATGTTACAATTTTTTGGAGCAAGAATTCTTACTTTAGTAATGGAAATGGTTATAATGTGGTTCTTTGTAACACTCCTAAGATTAAATACTGATTCTTGGGTTCTAATTTGGACTATTATAACACAAGTGTTAATAATGATTTTTAATTATATATTTAGTAAATTATTTGTCTTTAAAAAGAAATAAAATTAAATTTGTCAAGTTTTTTAAAAAAATTTGACATTTTTTAACATCTGTGTTATAATAACAGCACATTGAGAGAGTTAAGATACTCGGTGTATAAAAAGGGGTTAAAACTTTTAATCAGGGGGTAAAGGGGTTGAATTCTATGAAACAAACTTATATCTTTGAATATTTAAATGAAAATGATTTCCGTAAAAAAGAAAGAACTGTAAGAAAATATAATATGCTTGCCTATAAGAAGTTGACATTTGAATATTATCCAGAAATTAGAAATGGTAACTTTTTAGGTGAATTAGTTGCGGTTAATAAGAAAGCTAAGACAAGTGATTATGTTTTAAAATTACCAACTGATGAACTATTTGTTAAAGTTCATGGTGAGATTAAATTACATTATACAGTTTATGAAGATAAGAAAATCATTCTATTAACAAATATTACGCCTGAAGGTATTTTGGATGAAGGACATCGTGCTGAATTAGGTACATATAAAGGTGTTATGATTTCTAAATCAAATCCAGAAAAAGATATGTTTAAAGTAAATTTATTAAATCTATTGCAAAAATAGTAAAATAAGAGTAAAGATTATGGTCTTTACTCTTTTTATTTGTTGATAAATATATATAAAAAAGTTATACTATATATTAGGATAGGTGATTATATGAAGAATAATAAAGGTTTTACATTGATAGAACTATTAGCTGTCGTTGTCATTTTGGGAATAATTATGACAATCGCTATTCCTAATACTGTTGGTTTAATTGAAAAAAATAGGAAAACTACTTATATTGAAAATGCGAAGACATTTATATCGTTAGTGCAAAGTAAGTCACAGACTGATAAAAAGTTTCAAGTACCAGTTAATACTACTCAAGCATTAGTAGTTACTTTGGAATATTTGAATACTAATGATCTTGATAAAGATCCTTATGGTGCTGAATATGATAAAAGATGGTCATTTGTAGTAATTGCAATGAGAGGTAGTAAATATGTTTATTATGTCCATCTAGTAAGCTGTACAGAAAAGTCTACTTGTGATTCTGGAGATTATAGTCATTGGCGTGGAATTGATTTTGCTGAATTAAATGATTTGAATGCTGATAATCGTTTTGAGTTAGTTAAGTCAAGTGGTGCAATGGGAAATTTATTTGATTTATTAGGTGAAACGGGGATAAGTATTCTTTCTCCATTGAATGGTAAAACTATATATATAAATGATCAATAGACTTTACATACTTAAAATAATTTGTGTAAATAATATTGACTTTAAAAAATAATTAATATATCATAATATTATAAGTAAAATAGAAAGGAATGAAGTTTAAATGAAGAAAATGAATAAGAAAGGTTTTACATTAATTGAGTTGTTGGCTGTTATCGTAATTTTAGGTTTATTGATGGCTATTGCTATTCCAAGTGTAACTAGATATATTACACAATCAAGAAAGAAAACATTAGCAAGTACAATTGATCAATACATTACTGACGTTGCTACTAACGTTAATGATAATAGTTGGGGAGCATTATCTGATGGTTCTAAACTATATCTAATTCCTGTTAGTAATATGGATTGGTCTTGTGTTAAACTAGAGAAAGGTGGATCTAACCCATTCGGAAACTGGATAGAAGGTCAAACTTTCGTAGGAGTTCACTACAATGCTAAAGATTTCTCATATGAGTATTATTTCACATTTATTGATAGTGCTGGATATGGTATGCCATTAACTCTTCAAAAAGATATTAACCAATCTAAAATTGTTAACCCAATACCTGAGACTTTAAGTACTAATACTATAAATACAGTTCAACAATTAGATCTTAATGATGGAACTGAATCTGGTAAAGTAAAAAATGTAGTTATTTATGAATACAAAGATGGTACTTGCCAAGCTAAGACAGGAGTATAATTAAAAATATAATGACTAAAGACTTTTTAAGTCTTTTTTCTTTTGTCATTTACTTAATTTTATTTACTTTGTATAATGTTATTGAGGTGGTATTATGTTAATAATTGGTAATCATGTCGGTTTTAATAAAGATACACAATTGCTTGGAAGTTTAAATGAAGCTTTGAGTTATGGCGCTAATACTTTTATGTTTTATACAGGAGCACCTCAAAATACTGTTCGTGGTAAAATCGTTGATGGCCTTACTCTTCAAGCAATGGAGAAAATGAAAGAAGAGAACATCGATTATAGTAAAGTTGTCGTTCATGCCCCTTACATCATCAATTTGGCTAATGGTGATACAGATAAATTTAAATTTTCCGTTCGTTTTCTAAAAGAAGAAGTAGAGCGTTGTGCTATTTTGGGTATTAAATGGATGGTTCTTCATCCAGGAAGTCATGTTGGTTTAGGAGTAGATGCTGGAATTGATAACATAATTCATGGTTTAAATGAAGTTTTAGTCGATAGTCCTGTAACCATTCTTTTAGAGACAATGGCTGGTAAGGGTAGTGAAGTTGGTCGTAATTTTGAAGAGATAAAAAGAATTATTGATGGTGTTGAAAATAAAGATCGAATTGGTGTTTGTCTTGATACCTGTCACTTAAATGACGCAGGATACGATGTGACTGATTTTGATAAATTACTTGATGAATTTGATAAAGTAGTAGGGCTTTCCTACGTTAAATGTATTCACATCAATGACAGTAAAAATATTTGTGGTTCTCATAAAGATCGTCATGAAAATATTGGCTTTGGGACAATTGGTTTTGATAATTTAATTAAAATTATTTATAACAAGCGTTTAGAAGATATCCCTAAGATATTAG
Organism: uncultured Bacilli bacterium; assembly: GCA_947627525.1. Taxonomy (GTDB): domain Bacteria; phylum Bacillota_I; class Bacilli_A; order RF39; family UBA660; genus RUG11788. Next base: position 1,156 of record CANQWJ010000031.1, on the reverse strand, counting down.
AGACACCATATGTAGGTGAAAAACCACCATACAAAGAAGAAATTGCTATGATTCGCGCAAAGAAGTTTGATGAAAAATTAAAAGAAAAACTAGAAGAAGATTAAAAAATTATTTAATCTTCTTTTTATATTTATTATATAATTCTAAAATCTTTTGATAAGTCTCCTTACTCAATTGTTCTTCTAATTCCTTAAATAACTCATTGGCATCGCCCTTATAAAATTGGTACCAATAGTTTTTGATGTATAAATAAATAATTTTTTTCTCATCATCACTTAAATTTATACCATTACTTTGGGCAAATTTTTCAATTGTATATTCATCGATATTTTTAACGTATTCTCTTAACATTTCTTCCATTGCTATCACCAATAAATTATATGGTCTCTTTCATAAATAATTACATCTTTTTCATCCAAAATAATACTGGGTGATTTTATGGAAAAGAGAATAAATTTTATAGGTGTCATCATCTTATTATCTTTTTCAATAATCTTGTCACGTCTTTTTTACTTAATTATTATTAAAGGTGACTATTATACCGAAAAACTTAATAAAATGACTTATAATGTCGTTTTAGGACCATCGACACCAAGAGGAAGAATATATGATCGTAACATGAATCTATTAGTTGATAATAAGAGTATTCCCATAATTTATTTTAATAATGTCTTAAATTTAAATGATCAAGAAAAAATTGATTATGCCTATAACATAATTAAACATATTAAAGTTGATCATACTAAGTTGACAGATGATGAAATAAAGGACTTTTTAATCGCAAGAGATGAAAATAAATTAGATGAATTAATTGAAGATAGTGAATGGAAACTATATGATAGTCGAAAACTTACTAATAGTGATATTTATGATTTAAAGAAAAAAAGAATCAGTTCTGAAACAATAAAAGATCTTAAAGAAGATGATTTAGTTGTTGCTTATCTTTTTTATTTGATGAATAAAGGTTATTATTATGAAGACAAAGTTATTAAAGATGATAATATTACTGATAAAGAGATTGCTTACATCGTTGAAAATTATGAAAATTTAGGAGGATTTAACATTAAATATAGTTGGGAGAGAGTCTATCCTTATGGTGATACTTTTCGTGATTTATTAGGAAATATTGGAAGTATTAGTAGTGAAGAAAAAGATG